>JBFJHN010000158.1:0-6050 GCA_041613275.1 Candidatus Krumholzibacteriia bacterium
CAACTGATGCTGACGCCGAAATCCGGGCTGCTGTGGTTGTCTTGTGAACCGATTTCAACGGGGAAGTCCGTCATTAGACAGTAGCCGGCGAACATCCCGAACATCCATGAATGGGCGAACGGAATGTCGAAGCCGGCTCCGGCCCGACCACCGAACGCTGTACGCGTGGTCGACCGATTGACGATGGTCGCTCCAACCGAAGACTCGGATTCTGTTCCGAAGACGGGACCGATCGTGAACGAAGCATACGGCCTGAAGCCGCTACCGGACCGCGGGAAGTAGTATCGGACGCCGCCCATCAGAGGCGTCATGATCGCGGTTCGACTCACGACCCCAGCCCCTCCGACGTGGCTCTCCACGTCCACGACCGACGCGCCGACCGAGAACGTCACAGCAAGCTGCTCACGTACCCAGTGAGAAAATGCCAGCGCACCGAACGCTCCGACGGACTGGGTCTCACTCACGATGTTGCCAACCGTCGCCGTGGACGTCCCACCGGGGAAGGTCATACCCGCTTGGAGCTCGACGCGGGAGCGTCCCTGCAATTGCTGCCCATGGACGCTCGACGCAATGGGCGCAGCCAGCACGAGCGCCGCAAGACACACGGCCCCGACTCTCGCTGAAGCCCTCATTGTCGTCCTCCTTCCTCACGAGAGCCGTTTACTGCACGCCCCTTGACGCGTGTGTCATTAAGCCAATCCATCTCTCGTGACGTAGAACGATGTTGCACGTGGCATTCAAGGAAGTCAAAGGATAGGAATTGTCAAGTCAGTCAGTCGCCGAGTACATCCCGATGTCAGAACGCTTCGCCCAAACCGAAGTAGAAGCCGGACTGATCGTCGGTGAAGCCCCAGTCGAAACGCAAACTCAAACCTTCTTGACGCACGAGCAAGATGCGTAGGCCGAACCCATACGCGTAGTGCATTCGATCGGCGGCAATCTGCTCGCCACGTGCGGCCACCTGACCGAGGCTTCCGAAGAAGACGCCCCCAAGCCGACGCCACAGTCCAAGACGCAGCTCGCCCTGCGCGGCGACCATCTTGCGATCGCGAAAGCGGCCTGCGAAGTAGCCGCGCATCAGATTCTCGCCACCCAGGGAAGGCATGAGCTGAAACGGGACGTTGCCCCCTGTGCTGATCCCGAGGGCACGAAGCGCAACGAGGTTGCGCTTTCCCAGCGGCTCGTAATGGCGCAGGTCCAACTCGACGCTGTTGAGGTTGAAGTCTCCGATGAACGCGGAGCCGAACGCTTGCCATGACAGATCGTAGAGGCCGCCTCGCGTCGGGTACGTGACGTTGTCCCTGTTGTCGTAGTTGAGCCGCAATCCGGCGCCCAACGCCTGTCCTCCGTTCGAGCCTGGAATGATGCCGCTCGCGAGCTGGTCGTCACTCTCCGTGTCCGTGATGCTGGATGCGCCAAAGATGATACCGACGCCGATACGTAGACTGGGTAGAATGCGTACGAGGTAATCCAGTCCCACACCGGAGCCTTCGTCGGTGTAGGTTTCACTCTCGTCGGTCGTGTCGTTCCCGATGCCGAAGAACTCGTCGGGGAACTTGCGATACATCGCGCCGACTTTGATCTGCTGGCGTTCGTCATTCCAGTAGTGATCGACGCCCAGCGACGCCAGCAATTGGGAGCGTGTGGTCAAGATGAGCGTGCCGCCCAAGCCAGAGGGGCGATCCTCGAGCGTACTTCCGGGAGCCCGATAGATGTAGCTGAGTGCGCCGCCCAACGCCAAGCGCGTTTCCGGCGTGTAGAAAACGACCGGAATCGGGATGAAGACGTTGCGAGGTGCGTTGCTTTGCAGCTCCTGCGCAGCTGCCGGCGCAACACAGCGCCAGAACGAAGCGACAACCAAGGCGATGATCCAGCGATTCACGCATGACCGGCGTAGCTTGATCTCGGCCACCGGGGGGGGCGTCCTTTGATGCGAGCGCTTCATTCGCAGCGATACGGCAGGGTATCAGATACCGAGAAACGGGTCGAGCCGGCCCGCCCTTGGCGCGGTTCCGACCGCTCGGTCGAAGCGATGCGCGATGTCGACGCGCAAGGCTTTGGCGGCCGCGGTCGGTCGATGTCGGTGTCGGACGAGAATCAGCCGCACCCGGAGTCCCGTAATCGATGACCGACTGTACCGCACGCTCCACAAAACACTCCCCGAGTCTTGTCTCCTCCGATACGAACACAACACTTGTGGCCATGGGCCCCAGTCTGTCGGCAGACACAACTCGGGGCATGTGGCTCCGATCGCAATTACGTGACCAAGGCATCGGAGAGTCGTCCGCTTTGGTCTGTCGCTCGCGGCGACCGCAAGACTCGCCGCTCCACCGGCTCTACGGGGACCACTTCGACATCCTCATTGAAGTCGACGAGGAGCATTTTCCAATCCCAGCACCGTCGAATCCGAAGCGCCGCATGCCCGCTGACGTGCTTCCCCAGAGCGACACGCCGAGCTGGCCGACCGCAGGACCGGACCTGGGACCAGATCAAGTGGCTCTTCCGCTGAGCGCCAATCTCTTTCTCGACGGATTCCAGTCGTCGACCCAGAGTCCAGCTGGAGATTTGAAGATGGAATGGTACGCACCCGCTCGGACGCGTCAGTCGGGTGACGCCGGGCTCTCAACCGGTACCGCGGCTGCGTCGCAGCCTTGCGTTTCAGGCGTCCATGGAAGCCGGACGACGAGCTCGGTCCCCCCCCCGGGGCGGCGCGACACGTCGACGGTGCCTTCGAGGCTGCGTGCACGTTCTCGGATGCCGATGAGCCCGTAGGAATGTGGATCCGTCACCGCGGCATCGGAGATGCCACGACCGTTGTCGCTCACCACCAGTTCGACTTGGTCCTGCGTGCGGGACAGCTGGACGTGGGCATGCGTCGCGCGTGCGTGCCGCAGGATGTTCGTGCACGCCTCCTGAAAGATCCGGAACAATGCGGTGGCGCGCTTGCGATCGATGCCCTCGACGCTCGGATCCAGGTTCAGCTTGAAGCGCACATCGGAACGCTTCTCGGTTTCCTCGGCCTGCCAGTCGATCGCCGCAAGAAGTCCGAGCTCGTCGAGAACCGCAGGCCGTAGACGCGAGATCAAGTTGCGCAAGCGGTGCAGACCGCGCTCGATAACCGCCGTGGCTGCTTTAGCTCGCTCGACGTGACGTGGGTCGCCTTCCGGGAGCTGGGCAACCAACCAGTTGAAGTCGAGCTTCAGCGCCGTCAGCGTGGGGCCGAGCTCGTCGTGGATCTCGCGCGCGATGGAGGTACGCTCCTCCTCGCGTACCTCTTCGAGCCGAGTGGCGAGATCGCGCAGCTCGCGATGCGACTTGCGGAGCGCCCGCTCCGCCTGCACGCGCTCCGACACGTCGCGGACGAACGCCGCGACCACCGGTTCCTCCCCTTTTCTGGTTGCCGACGTGCTCACGTCGAGAACGAGCTCGGCCCCATCGGGGCGCCGATGATGCACCTCGAAGCGAGTGTGGTCGTCGTGCGTCATCGCCCCAAGCCGAGACGTCGACGGGGCTTCTTCGCAGGCACCTTCGACGTCGCGAATGTTCCTCTGGAGCAGCTCGGATTCACCGTAACCGATCATCCTGCAAAAAGCCGGGTTTACCTCCAGAATGCGCCCCGACAGGTCGGTCAAGACGTACCCGTCGCTCGTCGCCTCCTGAATCTGGCGGTTCAAGGTGACTTGCTGCTCGAGTGCTTGCTGCGCGCTCTTTTGCTCGGTCACGTCCTCAACGATCGCCATGACTGCCGGCTTTCCTCCGAACGTGATGGGTGCCAGGCTGAGCGACGTGTGGTACGGAGTCCCGTCCTTGCGCCGCATGCGTACGGCGTGTTGAACAACCCGACCGTGCGTCGCAAAACGCTCGAGGACCTGTTGGCGTTCCTCTTCGTCGAAATAGAACATGGCGACGTTGTACGATTCGACGTCTGCGCGCTCGTATCCACCCGGCTGCATCATCGCCGCGTTGTAGGCCAACAACTCGCCATTGCGATCGGCGACCCCCACGCCCACGGGTGAGTTCTCGAACAGAGCGCGGTACTTCTGCTCGCTCTCCCGCAACGCGGCTTGCCGATCCTTCTCGGCGAGCTGACGATGCCGCCCCACGACCACGACCAAGCCCGCGACGATCACGTTGAACGGAAGCGCAACCGGTGCCGATTCTCCGACTCCGGGGAGGCTCCAGCACACCACCGCAATGGCCAGGATGGCGATGGCGGCAATCGCCAGCACCGTGGGCCAAGCGAAAAAGGCGCTCGCCAGGAGCACGCTGAGTGCGCTGAACGCGAACCAAGCCGGGTCCTGTGGGTTCGCCACCGCAATTCCGGCGCTCGCGAGCACCGGAACGAGTGCGGTGGCGAACGCCGCAGCGTGGTGATGACCGGCGCGGTTGGCGAGGTAGGTCAGACCCAGGATGCTGATGGCCGCCAAAATGATAAGAAATCGCGTCAGGAAGCCCGCAACGAACACGAGCTGCAGGACGCCGGAGGACAGGCCAACCGCGATGAGCACGACGAGCACGGATGCCAGGAGCTTGCTGCCACGCCGGCGGGCCGGATCATTGAATTCGACGCGTGACTCCGTGAGTCGGTGCCAAAGTCGAGCCGCGCGGTAAAGGATGGACGTTCCCTCGGACATCGAACCGATTCCCCCCACCTCGGGAGGTGGCAGTGCAACATGGCGCTCGGCCGTGGGATGGCGGCGGTGCGATCGCTTGGCCAGCGATGGCGGTTGCCCGCTTGGCGCACTGCGAGCCTACCCACGTCTTGATACGATGGTGCCAAAGCGCCGCAAGGTCCAGCGTTTCGTGCGAACCCGGAAGCGGGAATCTCTACCCGGCGCCAGCTCGAATCAGGGAAACACCCCTCAAGCACCCAGGCGTCGCGACACGCGCCTTCAAACATCTGTGCCAGAAGAAGCCGACGACCCCATCGCGCGTCCGTGGAATCCGTGTCGCTCTCACCGAGACGGATGAAGATCCTCAACGGAACGCCGCGAAACGTCGCACGCGGGAGGCTCACCTGCAGGTTCTTTGATCGTGGACCAGAGCTCGCTCGCGCCGACGCGTTGAGAGTTCAGCACAGCCTTGCAGTCCGTTGACGTGGGCGGCTGACCGCGTGTAAACACGAGGTGCACAACGTCCTTTGATCAACATGCGTAGAAGCTCGGTCGGTGACCCTGCGTTGAACGGTCAGCTCAATCGTGCGTTGGGCGCGGCGCACGGGGTTGTCGACCGAAGGGAGCGACGCTATGGACCGCCCACAAGAAGCTCGACTGATCGCGGTCGCGGCATGCGCGATCGCGTTTTGCGTTTTGTACGCCGCCACCTCGGCAGCGCAGCCGGCGTGCGACTGGAATCTCGTCCCGACCCCCAACCATGGCACGCTCATCGGCGTCGCCGCATTGTCCTCCCAGGACGTCTACGCGCTGGGCAAGAACGGTGCTGATCCCTTTGTCATTCGCTGGGACGGCACCGATTGGACGGACGTCCCGCTGCCGGACCTCGGCGGTGACTATGATGTACGCGCCATCGGGGAAGTCGCTGGGCGGATCTACCTTGCCGGCGTCATGCCCACCGCGGGTTTGTGGACGTCGGCACAGGTGTTGTTGGGCTGGAACGGGACCGAGTGGGATGTCGTCGAGGTCTTCGAGCTCACGCCTCAGCCGGATGGCCAGGGGCGCGGCGGCGCGCCGCGGAAGATCGCGGGGACCTCGGAGAACGACGTTTGGATCATCGGCACCGCCAACCAGATGGGGACGGTCCCCCGGACGGGCAGTCTCATGACCCTGCACTGGGACGGTTCGCAGCTCGAGGAGATTCTGAACCTGAACGTGGGGGATCGCCAGAACGACCTGTATGGTGTCGCCGCGATCACAAACGACGACGCGTGGGCGGTCGGATACTACGTCAACTGGCAGCCGGGGCCGAATTACGGTCTGCACGCGCTTCTCCTTCACTGGGACGGAACCAGCTGGACGCGAGTGGACAACCCGGCGGAGGCACTGGATCAGACGTTGTTCCTGGACGTCGTGGCGATTGCGTCCGACGACGTC
>JBFJHN010000159.1:0-6005 GCA_041613275.1 Candidatus Krumholzibacteriia bacterium
ATCACGAAGGTGAAGCCCGGAACGCCGCTCATCGCCGAGATCAGCGACGAGAACGGCATCAACATCCAGGGCACGACGCTGCCGAGCTCGATTCTTCTCGACTTCGACGACGCCGGCCAGCAGCTGAATGTCACCTCACAGTTCCGCTACGACGGCAGCGATACGTCGGGAACGCTGGTGGTGCCGCTGCCGGACGACTTGAGCCCTGGACAGCACAAGGCCACGCTCGTGGCCTTCGACAACCTGCAGAACCGCAGCAGCGAGAGCTTGCAGTTCGACGTCGTCGCCGGCACGTCGGAGCAGCTGGTGAACGTCATCGCGTTTCCGAATCCGTTCCGCGATCGCACCTACTTCTTCTTCGAGGTGACGAATCCCGCCGACGTCACCGTGCGCGTGTACACGGCATCGGGTCGCGAAGTGTGGCGCACGTCGCAGTTCGTGTCCGAGCCGCAGCAGGTCTCGATTCGCTGGGAAGGCGTCGACAGCGCCAACGCCACGCTGGCGAACGGCACCTACCTGTATCGCATCGAGGCGCGCGCGCGTCGCCAGGAGGGCGCATCGCAGCCGGGCCGGCGCGGACCGGTCCTCGACGCGGTGGGCAAGGTTGTGATCATGCGCGACTGAGCCGCGACGGCTCACACGCGCGCCGTCCATGAAAAGAGACAGGCTGGTCTCTTTCGAGGACGTGTGTCCGGACACGCCGTATCGAGGCCTCCGAGGCCTGCCTGCGGGCACCTCCGCGTGCATCGGTTGCGTAACCCTAAACGACGCTGCGGGAAAGGTTTGGACGCCGTACCCCGGGTCGCACGCCGAAGCCCCCGTGGACGCGTGCCGCGGCCCGGAAGTTGCTCGACAGCATCGGGTCACCCGCCCCGCACTCGGGGACGTACGTCCCCACCGCTCTGCTCGGAGGTCGTTTCAGAATGTTCCGTCGCGTGCTCCCGCTATCCGCCCTCGCCGCCCCCACCTTGGTTCTCGCGCTTCTTGTCTCCGTCGCGCCGGTCGGCGCGGTCGACGGCTCGGGCGCCATCAGCTTGACGATCGCTCCCAACGTGCGCGGAGAGTCGATGGGCGGCTTGTATGCGACGCAGACGCGCGACTACTCGACGCGCTGGGGCAACCCGGCGTTGCTGGCGTTCGTCGACCGCAAGACCGCGGGCTTGATGTACAGCAAGCTCGTTCCCGATCTCGCGGACGACGTGTTCTACCTGTACGGCGGCTACGTGCACCCGACGCAGAACCTCGGCACCTTCCAGCTCGACCTCACCTACCTCAGCTACGGGCAGAGCGATGCGGTCAACGTGGACGGTGAAGTCTTCGACACGTTCAGCAGCTACGAGTTCTCTCCGGCCGTCGGTTTGGGCTTCAAGTTCCTGCCCAACATCGGGCTGGGCGTCGCGGTGAAGTACGTGCGCGTCGACCTGGCTCCCGAATCCGTCATCCCCGACGCCTTCGGCAGCGGCAGCGGCAGCGGCAACTCGTGGGCCTTCGATCTGGGTGCAGCGTACGATCACGAACGTTTTCGCCTGGGCGCGGTGGCGTCCAATCTGGGGCCGGACATTGCATTCATCGACAACGAGCAGAGCGACCCCATGCCGCGTTTGCTGCGTGTCGGGGGCATCTACGAGATCTACTCGAGCGAGATCGGCGAGGTTCGCGCCGGCGCCGAATGGGAGCGCTCGCTGGTGACGTTCGAGACGCCGAGCATCTACCACTTTGGCGCCGAGTTCGTGTACGCGGGGTTGTTCGCCGCGCGCGCGGGATACGTGCACGACAAGGACGGCGACATCAAGGCCGCTACCGGCGGTTTCGGCGTGCGTTGGGGCAACGCCGCTCTGGAGTACGCCAACGTGCCCCAGGCCACCGACCTCGACCGCGTGCATCGCATGGCTCTCTGGTACAGCTGGGGAGCCGGCGGAGCCGTGACCCCGTAAGTCTGCGGGCGGCGTTCCCGGACGACGTCTCATCCTGAACCGGCCCCTGGTCCCAGGAGCACGATGCACGCCTTCCGCCCGGCGTTTCTTCTCCGACACGTGCCCGGCGCGCTGGCCGTGCTGCTGTGTGCGGGCGGCGTCGCGACCGCGAGCACACGCCACGCCGATCGCCTGATCCTGCAGCGCGCCGCGCCCGAACAGGCCGAAGCACGCCTGCGCGCGCACGCCGCGCGACGGGCCACGCTGCCTGCGTTCCTGCACGACACCAAGCGCAACGCACGCCTGCATCGGCGCGGCCTGCTCACGAGTCCCGCGCGGCGCGCGCGGCAGGCGCAGCGTTCGAAGGCGTCGCTCGCTGCCGTGCCGGATACGGTGCAGGTGCTTCTGGTGCGACTGGGGTTCGCGGCCAACCGCGCCCCGGATCTCACCAGCATGGACACGACCGGCGACTTCCGCTTGGCGCCGGATCCCAACGCCATCGTCGATCCGCCGCCGCACGACGTTCTGTACTTCGAAAAGCAGCTCGAAGCCATGCGCGGCTACTACGACGTCATGTCCGACGGTCGCGTCGTCCTTGAAACGCGCGTGTTCCCGCCGGACGGCGAGCCGAGCATCAAGCTGAGCGACGTGGCCGACTACGGTCCGGGCTCCAGCGGGTTCTGGACGCTCGAAGGGCTCGAAACCTATTTCCGCGACGCGGTGGCCACGCTGGACTCCGCCGCGAGCGGTCGGCTCGATCTCGCACCGTACGCCTTCGACAGCACCGGCACGCGCCTCGGCGCGCTCATCTTCGCGCATCCCGGTAGTGACCTGCAGAACGACATCAATCGCGACAGCCCCAACGACCTACCGACGTTCTTCATCGCGCTGGGGGATTCGATCGCGGTGCAAAGCGGCACACAGGAAGTGCGCGCAGGACTGATCATTCCCGAGACCACGAGCCAGGACGGTGCGCTGGGCGGCATTCAGGGCGCACTCTGTCACGAGTTCGGCCACGCGCTGGGGTTGCCCGACTGGTACAGCACGCGCACCGGTCTTCCGGTGGTCGGCGAGTGGAGCCTCATGGACTCGGGCAACGCGGCGTTCTTCGCCTTCGCCCAGGAAGGCATGGAGGACGAGCCGATCTTCGCGCTCGGTTTGCTGCCGACTTCGATGTCGGCGCTCGACCGCTACCTGCTCGGATGGGTGGACCCGTACGTCGTGCAGGCGCCGGCCGACTCGGTGCGCCTGCGGCCGAGCAACGCGGACCGGTTCTTCAGCGACGATCCCACGGCGGCGCTCCTGCCGATCTCGCCCGACGAGTACTTCCTCGTCGAGAACCGCCGCGACCTGCATGCGTTCCGCGCTCTGCAGGACGCGGACTTCTGCCCCTATCTGAATCGCGAGCCGCAGACCGGCGTGGTGCTCTGGATGAGCAAGGACAACCCCGCGCTGCCGGCGGAGGCGCGGCGCAACAGCCGCGAGTACGACTTCTGGATCGCCGCGCCTACGGCGCCCGAAGGCGCGGGCGGCAGCTGCGGCGAGCTCGGCTACGGCGTCATCGTCTGGCACGTGGACGAGCGTCCCATCGTCGAAGGCCTGCCGACCAATCAGGTCAACACCAGCTTCACGCACCGCGGCAAGCGCGTCATCGAGGCCAGCGGCGACTTCGAGATCGGCGACTTCAACCAGTCGACGATCAGCTTCCTCGGCGACGGCTGGAACGATCCCTTCCGCGCCGGATACCGCACGCAGCTGCGTGTGGACACGGTGCCGAACAACTGGAACAACGACTGGGCGCGCACCGGCTGGGAGATCGTCGACGTGCGCGACGTGGATCCCGAGGGACACGAGGTCGTCGTGCGTGCGCTGGACGGCGTCGCGAATTGGCCGCGGACGTTCGAGGTGGCACCCGACTCGTTGCTCGAGATCGTGCCGGCGAGCGCGGTGGTGACCGCCATCGACGGACTGGGGCCGCAGCTCATCGTGGCCGATTCACAAGCCGTGCACACGATTGGAAGTCCCGGTCATGCCGTGCTGCAGTCCGGAGCGGTGCAGCCGACGTCGATTGCTGCGACCACCTTCGCTTCGGAAACCACCGGAACTCTGGGCGCCGTCGTCGACGGCCGCGTGTGGCTGGCATCGACATCGTGGAACGGCAGCGGCCTCGATGCGCGCGCCGGCTTCCCGCTCGACGTGCCCGGCGGCGCGGGCGCGCGGCTCGTGCTTGCGGGCAACGCCGGAGTGGGCGTGGTCGAAACGCAGGATGGCGCGTGGGTGCTGTTCGACGCCGCCGGCACCGTGCTGCAAGCGAGCTTGGATCTCGAAAGCGGCGCACGTGAGGCGGGCGTGGTCGTTGGCCCGTTACGCGCCGACTGGCCGGGCGACGAGCTGGCGCTGGTCAGCGGCACGCGCGTCGAGTTCATGACGCTCGACGGCAGCATGCGTACGAGCGTGCCGTTGCCGTTCGGCGTGGGCGGCGGCTTCGGACTGCACGTGGGTGCGGCGCGCATCGACGCGCGCTCGACGCATGCCCAGGTGGTGGTGCTGCATGCGGACGGACGCCTGCGCGTGGTCGATCCCGCGAACGGCGTGCTGTCGGCGTACGGCGATCTCTCGCGCGATCAGTACCTCGGCGCGGCGCTGGGCGACGTCGATGGCGACGGCTTCGCCGACATCGTGGCCGCGAGCGCGACACGCCTCGTCGGCGTCAACAGCCTTGGAGCAGCGCTTCTCAACACGCCGCGCAACGTGCGCGAGATCTTCGCGTTGCAGGACGAGGTGCGCATCACGACGGCGCCGCTGCTGGCCGACGTCACCGGGGACGCGTTGCCGGAGATCCTCTTCGCCACCAACCTGGGGCTCGTGTACGCGCTCGATGCGAGCGGCACGAACGTGCCCGGATACCCGCGCAAGGCGCTGCCCGACCTCGCGCCGAGCGCGCTGCTGGCGGCCGACCTCGACGGACTTCAGAGTTCACGTGAAGTGGTCGCCGTGTCTCCCCTACACGCCGTGGCTTTTGCGCTTCCGGGTGGCGGAGCGAACGGGCCGGCGTGGAGCAGTCTGGGCGGCGGTCCGGGACGCACCGGCTACGTCGCGCCGGCGGCGGCCGGTAGCAGCGAGCGTCTGCAGGCTCTGGAGCGTCCGTTCATCGCCTATCCCAATCCGGCACGAAGCGCGCAACGTGTTCGGCTGCGCATCGCCGCGCGCTCGTCGGGTCCGTACGAGATCCGCATCTACAACCTCGAGGGCGAGCAGGTGTGGGAGCGCCGCGGCATGACACAGACGGGCGTCCAGGAGATCGAGTGGAACGTCAGCGCGCTGGCGAGCGGTGTGTATCTCTGCCGCTTCGTCAGCCCTGCGGCGGGTGTGACGGCGCCGCTCGTCGAACCCATCACGCTGCTGCGATGAGAGCACGCACACCCGGAAAGGGGGCCATGCGCTCGTTCATTGGAACCACGACCCAGGCAGTGCGCGCGGGAGCGATCATCGTCTTGACGCTCGCGTGTGGCGTGCTTCCGGCGGCTGCCGAGTCGCCGTGGCTGGGCAGTGCGCACGAGGCGCACATCGTTCCAGCGTCCGTGCATCCCTCTGGTTTGATTCCGAGCCAGCGGCTCGCGGTTCTCGAGTCGGTGGCGTCGCAGCCGCCGGCGCCGGCGCCCGCGCTGGCGTCACGCGGACGTTACGCGCTGCCGATGGTGTTGTCGGCCGTCGTCCCCGGCGCGGGCGAGATCTCGTTGGGCCACTGGTGGCGCGGCTTGCCGCTCGTGGCTGCGGACGTTGCGACCTGGCTCGGATACGCGAACTTCCAGAGCGAGGGCCGGGACCTGCGCGAGCGCTACGAGCGCTTCGCCGACGAGAACTGGGACGAATCCCGCTGGCAGGACAGCTTGACCGTGACGCGCTTCTGGGACGAGAACGCACCCTGGAACTGCGATTGCAGCCCGCCGTACATTACCCCCGAAGAGGATCTGCGCGAGTACTATGAGAACCTCGGGAAGTACCCGCAGTTCTTCCCGGGCTGGGCGGACTGGGACCGCAACTACGATCCCGAGGACCCGCAGTCGTTGCGGCGCATCTACTCGGACATGC
>JBFJHN010000160.1:0-5999 GCA_041613275.1 Candidatus Krumholzibacteriia bacterium
CCTGGGGAAGGACTTCGAGCTCATGATGTATCCGGTGGAGCGTCACGGCTTCACCGAGCCCGCGAGCTGGATCGACGAGTACGCGCGTATCGAGGATTTCTTCGTCCGTCACCTGCGCCCGTAGCGGGGGCGCTCCCGCTGCGGGAGCGGTCCGGTGTTCCCCCGTGGAACGCGACACCTTCAGCATTCGAGCGGCGGCTCGTTCCAGCCGAAGCGGCGCAGCACCTCCGCTACGGGCTCGGTCGCTTGTCCGAACTGGAAGCGGTCGTGCGTTTCGTGCGCCTGCGGAAAGGGCGCGCCGGCCTGCAGCAGGATCTCAGCGACTTCCGCGTACGCCGCGCTGCGATTGGCGGCGCCGCCCGAGAAACGCGAGCCGTGCGCGACCCACCCGAGCGGCGTGCAATCGTGATCGTCGCCGCGCACGTCGAGCGGCGCACCCCGTTCCACCAGAAGACGTGCCGTCTTGGGCTGTCCGAACCAGGCGGCCTGATGCAGCGGCGTGCCGCCGTCCAATCCTCGCGCGGCAATGTCGACGCCGTGGTCGAGCAGCAGCCGGACGGCGTTCACCTTGCCGGAGCTCGCCAGATCGGGCAGCAAGCGCGCTTCCTCCGGAACGTTCGAGGGCACGAGGTTGGAATCGTGGCGCAGCATCGCGCGTGCGTCGTCGAGCCGCTGTTCGTGCAAGGCGACCGCGAGGGCGTCGCCGGCTGTCGTCGCGGTGTCGGCACCCATCTCGGCCAGCTTGCGCACGACGTCGGGGAACGGACGGCGGACGGCGTGCCGGTAGGCCGTCATGCCTCCCGTGGTGCGCGCGTCGAGGTCGGCGCCGGCTGCGCGTAGCGGCTCGAGCGTGTCGACGCGGCGGCGACGCACGGCAACGTGCAACGGGGTCTCGCCGAGGGCGCCGACGGGCGTATTGGGATTCACGCCGGCCGCAAGAATGAAGTCGAGCGCTTCACGCGTATAGCGCCAGTGCAGCACCCAGTGGAGCGGCGTGAAGCGCCCGGCGTCGTCGGTAGCGTCGAGATCGGCGCCGTGCTCACGAAGAAGCTGCACGCAGTCGGCATGCGGTCCGGCGGCGGCGACGAAGAGCGCCGCGCCGTCGTCGACGGGCGCACCCGCTTCCAGGAGCACGCGGCACAGCGTTACGTTCGCCACCACGCCCGCTGCTGCGGCGAGCGCCGTCATGCGCCCGCCCGGAAGCTCGTCGTCGGGCACCGAAGCGCGCACGTCGGCACCACGACGCACCAGCACCTGCGCACAGCGCACGACGTCGGCGGCGCTCTCGGCGTCGGGTCGCGCACGATGCGAAAGACAGAGATAGAGGAGCGGCGGTCCCAGCCAGCCGAGTTTCTCGGACAGGCGCGACGCGTCGTCGTGGAGCTGCGCATCGAGCGACGCGACGTCGCCCCAAACGGCCGCCGCGTGCACGCTGTGCCGCGTCAGCTCGGGCTGCGTGTCGAGCATCGTGCGCGCGGCGTCCTCGCGGCCCGTGCACACGAGCCGGCAGAACGCGAGCGCGTTGGCGGGCGGCGTCTCCATCGGCGGAGCTCCCGACGGGGTGGCGCGACGGCGACGTTTCAAAGGTGCAAGTGCACCAGAATAGTGGCTTTGGCGCGCCGCCGGAAGAGCCTTCCCCCGCCGGACGGCCGGGTGTAGAGTGATTGCAGGAAGGTTCTGAATGCCCACAGACCGTCTGGGACGAGCGCGCTTCGCAGCCCCGACTGCCGAGCGGCGTTCGTCGCACTTCGTACGCTTCCCTCGGCAGCGGGCACCGTGGCCGCGGTGCAACCCCCTTGCCGCCCGCCCGCCCCCCGTACTCCATCACAGCTCGTTTGCTCGGTCCATTTCGCGCACGGATCTCCACCCCCCAACCCATCGAGGAGTCCTGAAATGACCTACACCCGAGAGCTGCGGGAATTGCAGGCTTGCCCTCCGGCGTACCCCTTCGTGAGCGTTTACCTGGACGTAGGACACAACGAGCAATCCGCCGAGGCGATGCGGGTGTTCGTGCGGAGTCAACTGCGGCAGGCACGCGCCGAAGCACGCAGCGCACGGGATCGCAATTACCTGGACGTGGATGCGCGACACGTTTCCGCGTACCTCGAGGACGTCATTCACGCACGCGTCGAACGCAACAGCAACGGACTCGCGCTGTTTTCCTGCGCCAAGCAGAAGATCTTCCAGGCCGTCGGGAGCCCATTGTCGTTCCCGGCAGCTTTCGTGGTTTCGGACCGCCCGTACCTGGAGCCGTTGCAGTCGAAGGAGAGCGAGACGCCGAACGTGCTGGCGTGCCTGGTGGACTCGCGCTCGGCGCGCATCCTCGAGCTGGGCGCCGACGGCGCGCAACCGTACACCGAAATCCAGAGCGACGTGCGCCAACGTCACCACAAGGGCGGCTGGTCGCAGATGCGTTTCCAGAGGCACGTTGACGATCAGATCGATCATCACCACCGCGAGGTGGCGACGGTGCTGGTCCACCTGTCGGACCGCCAGCCGCGTTCGCCGTTGGTCGTTGCCGGGCCCGAGAACGTCGTGACCCAGTTTCGCAGTCACCTTCCGGAGCGCGTGCAGCAACGCATCGCCGTGGGTCTTCCGGTGTCGCTGAAGGCGCGCGAACGCGAGATCCTCGGTCGCATTCTCGAGAGCCTGGAGCGCGAGGGCTTGCGCCATCACGAGCGCATGCTCACCGATCAGCTGGACGACGCGCTGTCGCCCGCGCTGGGAGCGCGCGGCACGGTCGAGGTGCTGCATGCGGCCAACGCGCACGCGATCCGGCGGCTGTACGTGGCAACGGACTTCGATGCGCGCGGCTGGCGCTGTGGCAGCTGCGGGTCGCTGGGCTCGCACGTCCCGCTCAGCTGTCCGTTCTGTGCCGGCAACGTCCAGGGCACCGACCTGCGGCCCGAGCTCATCTCGAAGGTGCTGGCACACGGCGGCGAGGTGGCACCGCTGCCGACCGATCTGCACCTGCAGCAAGGTGTCGTTGCGCTGTTGCGCCACCCGCTGTTGTCGGGCCCGCCGCCGGCGCGCTAGCGGCGCCGCGTTTGGCCGGACCTCGTGGCCTCAGCGCACCAGCTGCTGTTCGACGAGGAAAGCGCCAATGCTGCGACCCATGAGGCGGTAGCCGTCCGGGTTGAGGTGGAAGTCGAGCGGGGCCAGGTGGAGAACACGCTCGCCCTGTGAGCGGAACACCGGAGTGAGATCGCAGAAGGCCACGCCGGCTGCGGCGCATCGCGCGCGCAGCAGATCGCGCATCGTCATGGGTGTCTCGGCGTCGTAGATCTGCGGATACGCGGGGAAGTAGACCAACGCGAGGCGTACGTCCTGCTCGCGGCACAGCTCGACGAAGCGCTCGAAGCCCACCATCCATCGCTCCACGAGATGCTGCGCGCGGGGCGTCAGCGTTTCCTCCAGGATGAGCCCGTCGTAGTCGCCGTAGGCCTCGCGGAACACGCGAACGTTCTGCTCGAAGTTCTCGGCGCCGCGCACCGCGTAGCGCGCGGCGGGGTCGATCGGCAGCGGTTCGGGCGCCTTGCGGATGCGCCAGTTCCAGTAGGCGCGGTACAACGTTTCGGCGGTAGCCGAGTGCGTCACGAGCCAAAGCCACACGCCGTGGCGCGCGCTGGTGCTGCCGGCGCGGAAGTCCATCTCGCGTTCGAGGATGTCGCGATCGGTCTTGCCTTCGAGCTCGGCGATGTCGTTGGTGACGAACGTGAGCACGACGAGATCGGGATCCAGCAGCAAGCCCACGTGCTCGAGGATGGCGAGCTGCTTGTCGATCGAGCCTCCGGCGCGGGCGGTGTTGAGGACCTCCCAGTCCAAGCCCTTCTCGTCCAGGAACAGCCCCAGCTGGTGCGGATACGTGTGCTCGTTGTCCACCGAGAAGCCTTCGGTCATCGAGTCGCCGATCGTGATGATGCGCGGGCGCGACTTGCGCGCGCGCGCCGGGCCGCCGCGCAGACCGAGCGCGTTGGTCTCGACCACGAACGGCACGTGACCCCAGCTGTTGTGGATGGTGGCGTTGGCAGGATACAGCCCGGTGAACGTGGGCTTCAGGAAGTTGAAGTAGCCGCTGGGCAGATCCCACACCAGACGCAGCGCGAGCTCGACGACGAGCAGGAAGACGATGCTCGGATAAGTGGCGCGGAAGACGGAAACGGAGGCTCTTCGCAGCCTGTCCATGGCGTTGTCAGGAGGAATCACGACGGCTCCGCGCTCTTGGGACCGCGCCACGGCTCACCACACGTTCACGCCGCGGACGCGCATCGGATGCTACCATCCCCCCCTCGGGTCGCTCACGCGCCGGCGCCGCGGCGAGCCGCCCCGTGGAGGTGTTCGATGGCCCGGACGATCTTCGATACGGCAGCGCGCGCCGAGATGCACGCGCGCATCCAGAAGCTCACGCCGCAGAGCACGGCGCGTTGGGGCAAGATGCGCGTGGATCAGGCCGTGCCGCACATGGGCGATCAGATTCGCATGGCTCTGGGCGACATTCCGGTGGAACGCGCCCGCGGGCCGCTGCGTTTCGCGCTCACGCGCTACCTCCTGATCCACGTGCTGCCGTGGCCAAAGGGCCGCGCGGAGGCGCCGCGCGAAGGGTTCACGACCTCGCCGCAGGCGTTCGAGGCCGACGTGCGCGCGCTGCGCGAGCTCGTCGACCGCATCGGGGAGAGCGCGGGCCAGCGGGCGTGGCCGCTGAATCCCGTCTTCGGCGCGCTGAACGGCAAGGACTGGGGCGTTCTGACCTATCGCCATCTCGATCATCACCTGCAGCAGTTCGGCGCCTGAAACGCGCACGCGAATCGAGGAGTTGCGTGGCCACCGCGTCCAAGCTGACCCTGTATCGCGAACGTGCCGAGGCGTTGTTCCAGCGCGTGGCGTGGGCGTTCCTGCCGCGCGCGCGCCGCGAGGTCCTGGAATCGCGTGCGCGCCGTGAAGCCTTTGCGCGCATCGCGCGCGAGGGGCGTTGGGGGGCGGTGAACGCCTCGGGCGGCGGCTCGACGCTCGAGTACACGCAGGTCACGCGCGACATTCTCGAACGTGTGCTGCGCGAGCACGAGGTCACCTCGATGTTGGACGCAGGCTGCGGCGACCTCACCTGGGTCCCCGAAGTCTTGGATTCGCTGCCCGAGACGTTCCGCTACGTCGGCGCCGACGTCGTGCCCGAGCTCATCGAACACCACCGCGCGCAGTACCCCGGGCGCGACTTCCGCGTCATCGATTTCGTCAGCGACGAGATCCCGCGCTGCGATTTGATCTTCTGCCGCGACGTCATCCAGCACCTGCCGATCGCCGACGCCAAGCAGGCGCTCGCAAACTTCTCGCGCAGCGGCGCACGCTTGCTCTTGACCACGACGCATCTGCGTCGCGTGGGTTGGCGCAACGCACGGGATCGGCGCGTCGGCGCTTGCCACGACCGCAATCTGCTGCTCAAGCCCTTCGAGCTCGAGGATCCCATCGCCATCTACAGCGAGCGCGATCCCGGCCACAAGTTTCTGGGCCTGTGGCGGCTGCCTGTGCACACGGTAAGCGGCCAGCCTCTGTAGCTCAGTGCAGAAGCGCGAGCTTGTGCGACTGCGTCACGCCGTCGGCGCGGAAGCGCACGAAGTAGACGCCGCGCGGCACGCGCGCGCCACGGTCGTCGCGGCGTTCCCAAACGACAAGATGCTCGCCCGCCGGGCGCCGGCCGCTCGTGACCGTCGCCATCCGCCGTCCATCGACGGAGTAGATGTCGAGATCGACGGACGCCTCGCGCGCCAGCGCGAAGCGCAAGGCCACGTTGCCGTTGCGTGTGGGCGATGCCGACGTGAATGCTGTGACCTGGGCGCGCGCGGTCGCCCGGAGAGGTGCCGAGTACTCGATGGCGCCGTTGTGACGCTCGAGCGCCAGACGGTACCACGGTTGCGCGAAGGCGACGCCGGCGTCGACGAAGCGCATGTCGGAGCGAGGGGGCAGCGTGGTGCGTGTCTCCCACACGCCGGCGGGTGACTCGGCGC
>JBFJHN010000161.1:0-5987 GCA_041613275.1 Candidatus Krumholzibacteriia bacterium
ACGCCTGGCTGCGCGGACCGGCGGTCCGCGTCGCCGAAGGACGGCTGGACGCGTCGCTGCTGCCGCCGGCGCTGGACTGACGACGCCGCGTCATCCCAGCGCTGCGGCGCTCCGCTCCCCGCGCAGGAACTTCATACACGTTTCGACGTCGTCTGTGCTGCCGATGAACAGCGGCGTGCGCTGGTGCATGCGCTCCGGCTCGACGTCCAGGATGGGCTGCACTCCGTCCGTGGCGGCCCCTCCGGCCTGCTCGGCGACGAACGCCAGCGGATTGGCCTCGTAGAGCAAGCGCAGCTTGCCCGTCGAAGCCTTGGCCTCCTTGGTGTCGGCCGGATACATGAAGATGCCGCCGTACACGAGCGTGCGATGGAAATCGGCCACCATCGAGCCGATGTAACGCGCGCTGTACGCCGAGCGCGCGGCCTCGCGGTCGCCCTTGAGGTAGTCGAGGTACGCCTGCACCTCGGGCGCCCAGTACTTCGCGTTGCCCTCGTTGGCGCTGTAGATCTTGCCGCGCTTTGGCATCTGGATCGCTGGATGGGAGAGCAGGAACTCGCCGACGCTGGGATCCAGCGTGAAGCCGTAGACGCCCTGACCCGTCGTGTACACGAGCATCGTGCTCGGGCCGTAGACGATGTAGCCGGCGCACACGAGCGCCCTGCCCTTCTGCAGCAGATCGGTCAGGGTGCCGTCCTCGCCGGGCGTCGTCTTGCGGAAGATCCCGAAGATCGTGCCGATGTTGACGTTGGCGTCGATGTTGGAAGAGCCGTCGAGCGGGTCGAACACGAAGACGTACGGACCCTTCTTGAAGCTCTGCGGAATGGGGATGGGATCGGCCATCTCCTCGGACGCCATGACGCAGAGGTGTCCGGTGTGGTCGAGCGCCTTCACGATGGTGTCGTTGGCGAAGACGTCGAGCTTCGTGACCTGCTCCCCCTGCACGTTCACGGTTCCGGCTTGACCGAGAATGTTCACCAGCCCCGCCTTGTTCACCTCGCGCGAGATGATCTTGGCTGCAATCGTGAGCTCGATCAGCAGGCTGGTGAACTCGCCCGTCGCGTTCGGGTAGCGCTGCTGGCACTCGACGATGAATCGCGACAACGTCATTCCATGCAGGCGTGGCATTCTTGGAATCTCCTCGCTCTTCGAACGTACCGGCCGACGCCGCCCGGACGTGGCTTCCGATGGCAATGCACTTGGGATGAGAACGCGTGACTTTCAGTATAGCGCGCGCATCGCGTCGACCTCAACGCGGAGCGGCACGTGCGTACGCGCTGGGGCAGCGGGCGCATGCTGGGGCGCGGTTCAGATCCGGCGCAGGTGCACGCCCTTGAGATACTCGCCCTCGAGGTGCGAGACGCTGACGGGGTGGTCGAATCCCGGGCCGAGGTGTCCGAGCAGCTGGGCGCGCACGCCGGCGTTGGCCGCGGCTTCGAAGACGCTGCGTTTGAACTGCAGCGCGTCGAGATGCTGCGAGCACGAGAAGGTGAACAGCTCGCCGCCGGGGGCCAGCAGCTGCAGCGCCTGCACGTTGATCTCCTTGTAGCCGCGGCGCGCCGCATCCACCTGATGGCGTTTCTTGGCGAACGCCGGCGGATCGAGAACGATCAGGTCGTAGCGCGTACCGTCGTGGCGCTTGCGTCGGAGCACGTCGAAGACGTCGCCGTGCTCGATTTCGCCGTGCTCGAACGCGTTGAGCTCCAGATTGCGACGCATCAGCTCTACCCCGACCGAGCTGCTCTCGACGCTGGTCACCGCGCGCGCTCCGCCCGCGAAGGCCGCGACGCTGAATGCCCCGGTGTAGGCGAAGCAGTTGAGCACGCTGCGGTCACGCGCACGCGCGCGCACGCGCTGTCGATTGTCGCGCTGATCCAGGTAGAAGCCGGTCTTCTGTCCGGCGTCGGGCTGCACCCAGTAGCTCAAGCCGTTCTCGCGCACGCGCACTTCGTCCGCAACGGGCTCCCCCCACAGAAGCCGGCGTCGCGAGGCCAGGCCCTCCTCGCGCCGCGCCGGCACGTCGCTGCGCTCGAACACGCTGCGCGGTTGGATCTCCTCGACCAGAAGCGGCAGGAAGCGATCGAGCAAGCGCTCGGCGCCCGCGGTCGTCACCTGGACGACGAGGACGTCCGCATAGCGATCGACGATGAAACCCGGCAGGAAATCGCCTTCGCTGCTGATGACGCGGTAGGCGTCGGTATCGGGCGGCAGGGCGCTCTTGCGCAACGCCACCGCGTCGCGCACGCGTTGCTGCATGAGCGCGCCGACGTCGTCGAGCTCCTCCCAGGCAAGCAGCCGCACGGCCAGGCTGCGCGTCGGGTTGGCGTAGCCCACCGCGACGAAGCGCCCCCCGCTGTCCTCGATGCGGCACAAGCTCCCGGGCTCGATCTCGGGCATGTCGTCGAACGCGCCCGAGAACAACCACGGGTGGCCGGCGCGAGCGGGGCGCTCGCGCCCTTTCTTCAAGCGCAGAACCGGCAACGTCAGCACGGTGATTCCTCGGGAAGAATGCACGGTCGTTTCGGCGGCAGCGCGGCCTCGGAACAGCGCGCTCACTCGCCGCGATACCGGGGCTCACGCTTCTCGGCGAACGCCTTGAGGCCTTCGACGCGATCCTCGGTGTGTAGCAGCTGCGCGTACGCCTCTGCTTCGATCTGCAGTCCGCGCTGCATGGGCACGTCGAGCCCGGCGTCGATGGCGTGCTTGGCTTGCCGCACGGCAAGCGGCGCCTGCTTGGCGATGCGTCCCGCGAGCTCGCGGGCGCTCGCCATGAGATCCTCGCGCGGGACCACGCGCTGCGCGAGCCCCATCGCCAACGCCTCCTTTGCGTCCAGCCGTCGCGCGCTGAAGATCAGCTCCTTGGCGCGCGCCGTCCCCACCAGGCGAGGCAAGCGCTGCGTGCCGCCTGCCCCAGGCATGATGCCCACGCTCACCTCGGTCAGACCGATCGTCGCGTGGTCCGCCAGCACCCGCAGGTCACAGGCCAGGCACAGCTCCATGCCACCCCCGAAGGCGACGCCGTTGACCGCAGCGACGGTCGGAAACGGCAGCTGCGCGACCGCGTCGAAGGTGCCGCCGATGAGCTCCACGAAGCGCCGGGTGTCCTCGAGAGACATGCCGCGACGCTCCTTGAGGTCGGCCCCGGCGCTGAAGGCGCGCTCGCCGGCGCCGGTGACGATGGCGCAACGCAGCGTGCGATCTTCGCGCGCCGCAGCCACGACCGCACCCAGGGCGTCGAGGAGCGGGCGGTTGAAGGCGTTCAGGGCTTCGGGGCGGTTGAGCGTCCAGGTCACCACGTGCTCGTGGCGCTCGGTTCGAATCAGCTCGCTCGACACGCAGGCCCTCCGTTCTTGCGCCGTTACGCGGGACGCCAGCGCACCCCCTCTGTGGACATGGGCCCGCCGACGATAGAGGGCCGCGGCCGGCCCGACAACCTCGTGGCGTGCTCACGACATGTGTGGAAAACCTCTGTCGGCTTCACAAGTCATTCAATAACAATCGAGTAACTCGTTGCACGCTCTGCGAAGCGGGTCTTGCCGGTCGGAGCGCCCCTTGCACGCCCGACATCGAATCCGAATACTCTCGGCGCGGCGGGTCCCGTAGCGGGCCCGCTATCGAGCTTTCATTGGACCCAGGCCGGCGCCCGGCGCGCGGGTCCGTCCCGAACGAGGTTGGCATGCCCCAACATGGACAGGTGCTCCTGGAGCCCGAGCCGTTTCTGGATCGGATGCTCGAGGATTTTCGCTCCGAGGGTCGGGCGCTCGTCGTGACCCACGACAACCCCGACCCGGACTCGCTGGCGTCTGCGTTCGGGCTCAAGAAGCTGTTCGAATCCGTCCTCGGCCGCGAAACCGTGATCGGCTACGGCGGCATGATCGGGCGCGCGGAGAATCGCGCTCTCGTGGACAACTGTGGCATCCCCACCGTGCCGCTCGAGGACCTCGACTTCAGCGACTTCAGGACGATCACCCTCGTCGACTCGCAGCCGGAAACCGGCAACAACTCGATTCCCCAGGACGTGAGCATCGATCTGGTCATCGACCATCACCCGCTGCGCCCGCAGACGCCGGAGCTGTCGCGCTGGGTGGACGTGCGCAGCGACTTCGGGGCCTCGGCCACGATCGTCGCCAAGTACCTGATGGCGCGCAACGTCAGCATGGACACCTGCCTGGCCACCGCTTTCTTCTACGCCATCAAGTCCGAGACGCAGGACCTGGGCGTGCAGGCGAACCAGGTCGACCGCGAGGTCTACCTGCACCTGTTTCCGCTCGTCGATTCACGCAAGCTGTTCGAGATCACGCATCCCAAGCTGTCGCCGGAGTACTTCCGCATCATGGGTGACCTGGTGAAGCAGGCGCAGATCTACGACACCGCTGCCGTGACCTACATCGGACAGATTTCGAGCCCCGACTACGTCGCCGAAATGGCCGACCAGCTCATGCGACTCGAAGGCGTGGAGTGGGCGCTGTGCATGGGCACGCACGACACCGACTTCATTCTCTCGCTGCGCACGAGCCACAAGGCCGGCGGTGCCGGTCAGATGATTCAGCGCATGGTGCGCGGTCTCGGGCTGGCCGGCGGCCACGGCATGATGGCCGGCGGACGCATCCGCAACGTGGACACCGACCGCGAAACACGCCTCAAGATGGTCAGCGTCATGCGCGACCGCTTCCTGGTCGAGCTGGGCCTCAACACCACCCAGCCCCGCGGCATCCTCGACGAATAGGGATCAATCGATATAGACGAAGGCGCCGCTTTCCACGCGTGCGGCCTGCTCTCGCGGGCGCGACTCCTTGCGGCGGCGGTAGCGTCGCTGCTTCTCGGCGAAGTACTTGGGGTCGTTCCTCGACTTGCGTGCCACGAAGGCGGCGTTGCTGCACGCCTTGCCGCAGTAGCGGCTGCCGCGCTCCGAGACGACCAGGCGTTCACACTGCTGCATGGCGTTATCGCGCACGAAGGCCAGGCAGCGTGCTTTGCGTGCGAAAGCCTCGTCCAGCTCCGGCGACCAGCCGGTCACGAGCGGCACGCGCGGCCGGCGCACGAGTCCGTGACAGCGGTGTACGGCGGTCATCACATCGGGTTCGTCGAGCTCGCCGAC
Source organism: Candidatus Krumholzibacteriia bacterium (assembly GCA_041613275.1). Taxonomy (GTDB): domain Bacteria; phylum Krumholzibacteriota; class Krumholzibacteriia; genus JBFJHN01. The sequence goes on from JBFJHN010000161.1 coordinate 5,096, forward strand.
CAGACGCACGAGCGCCGTGCTCAACAGCGTTTCGAAGGGTTCAGGGTGCGCGCCGCGGGCGCGCGCTGCGCGCAGGACGGGCAGCTCCGCAGTGCGCGAGGCCGAGTTCGTCTTGGCGAGCTGGTGGAGGGGTCGTGCGGGACGCAGCGTGACAGCTGCGAGCCACTGTTCCAAATGCTGCGCCTGCGTCGTGGACAGCGGCCGACCCAGGTAGGACGCCGCGAAGACGTGCCGCAGCAGAGCGACGTCGTCTCGTAGGGCTCCAAGCACCGCGAGAGGCAAGACACGCGCGGCCCGACCTGCGCTCGGCTCGCCTGCCAGTCCATCCGCGTCGCGCCATTCCAGCGCGTGGTTCAAGACCTCCACCCAGAACATCCCCACCCCCCGGAAGCGGCCCCGATGCCGCGCGAACGTCGCGTGACGGCCAGACGCCAAGGTCACACGCGACCGGCGCACGGTCAAGCCGTGGGATCGCGCTGCCCGGGCGGTTGCGGGGCAAATCGCGCCGTGACCCGCGAACCCAGGCGGCACGCGGCCCTCGGTTGACGCGTGGAATCGCAGCCCCTACTGTCGAACCATGAGGTTCCCGCGAAAACCCGCCGCATGGCTCCTGATCCTGGGGCTTGCCCTCGCACCGGCGCTCGTCGCCGCGGAGTCCACCACCGATCAGGCACGCCCCGCACGATTGCGCTCGAACGTCGAGCTGTCGACGCCGCTCCGAAGCCTGGTGCAGCAGGACACCACCGTCGCGTGCTTCGAAGGCTTCCTCACCGCGATCATCAGCCCGGCATGCTTCATCATCCCCAACGAGCAGCCGGGGGATTGCGTCTCGACGGATGGTCACTTCGTGGTTCAGTACCTCTTCCCGTCGTTTCAGGAACCGCACCAGATC
>JBFJHN010000162.1:0-5969 GCA_041613275.1 Candidatus Krumholzibacteriia bacterium
ACTCGGCGACGTCGAGGTGCTGACCGTTCTCGAGACGTGCGCGGTGGATCTGCTTGCTGCGAGTCGCCTCACCGCTTTCGTGATCGAAGAACAGCTTCTCGGACAGCTTCTCCCCGGGGCGTACGCCGCTGAACTGCACCTGGATGTCTTCCATGAAGCGCAGCCCCGACAGCTCGACCAGCGAGCGCGCCAGGTCGAGGATCTTCACCGGCTTGCCCATCTCCAGAACGAAGACCTCGCCGCCGTCGCCGAGGCAGGTGGCCTGCAGGATCAGACGCGCCGCCTCGGGAATGGTCATGAAAAAGCGTTCCATGTCGGGGTGCGTGATCGTGATTGGCCCGCCAGCGGCGATCTGCTGCTTGAACAGCGGGACGACGCTGCCGTCGGAGTCGAGCACGTTGCCGAAGCGCACGGCCAGGAAGCGCGTGTGGCTGTCGCGGTTGAGCTCGCGCAGAATGAGCTCTGCGGCGCGCTTCGACGCTCCCATGACGCTGGTCGGCTCGACGGCCTTGTCGGTCGAGACCAGAGTGAAGCGTTCGACCTTGTACTGGTCGGCCAACCGTGCCAGCGCATGCGTCGCCTGAATGTTGTTGCGGATCGCCTCGTGCGGGTTGCGCTCCATCATGGGCACGTGCTTGTAGGCTGCGGCGTGGAAGATGTGCGACGGCCGGTACGTGCGCAGGATCATCTCCATGCGGTCGCTGTCGCAGATGTCCGCCACCAGGGGCTCGATCTGGGTGTGGCCGTCGACGCACCTGGCCTCGAGCGTACGCTCCAGGTAGAACAGGCGGCTCTCCGACTGCTCGACCAGCAGCAGCTGGGCCGGCGTGTGGCGCAGAATCTGATGGCAGAGCTCCGAGCCGATGGAGCCGGCGGCTCCGGTCACCAGCACCGTTTCGCCGGACAGCAGCTCGCGCACCTCGGTCTCGTCGAGCTCGACGGCGTCCCGCGGCAGCAGGTCCTCGACGCGCACGTCGCGGATCTGATGCACGAAGCTGCTCTCACGCAGCAGCTCGGCGATGCCGGGAACGATGCGCACGTGCGCCCCCGCGCGGCGGCAGCTCGACAGGATCTGGCGGCGCCCGTCGGCGTCCAGCGTCGGAATGGCCAGCACGACCTCGCGCAGGTCCGGTCCGAGATGGCGCGCCAGGTCGTGCCTGCCGCCGAGCACCCGCGCGCCGTGGATTTCCTTGCCCCACTTCTCGGGATCGTCGTCGATGAAGCCTCTGAGCTCGTAGCCGAGCTCCGGCGACTGCAGGATGTCGCGCGCCACCGTGCTCCCGGCGCGGCCGGCGCCATACACCAGCACCGGCCGCCGCGTGGCGCCGGTTTGGAAGCGTTGCGCCTGGCCCAGCGGGCTCTCGCGCCAGATGCGCAGCGTGAACAACGCGGTCGACAGCACGCCCGTGGCCAGCATGAAGTACACGAGAACGATCGGCCACGGCACGAGCGGACCGGGCGCCAGCATGTTCGCGGACAAGAGCACGAGCGTGGCCAGTCCCGCGCCGCGCATCAGGCCGAGGATGTCGCGCAGGCTGACGAAGTCCGAGACCTTGCGGTAGGCGCGTGCCCAGATCAGTCCAAGCAACACCGTGCCCACGGCGAATGCTGCGGTGACGGCCAGCGTTTCGCGTTGCGCGTCGGGAATGTTGCCTTCGTAATGGATGAGGTACGCAGCAACAAAGCTTCCGGAAAGCAACACCGTGTCGACTGCGAGTCGTCGCACGATGTACCAGAAGCGTTGGCTCTTCATGCTGTTGGTGCTCCCTGCGGGCTTGGGCCCGCGTCCCCTCACACTTCCACTGCGGTCCGCGCCGCAATGCGCTCGATCACCCGTACGACGCGCTCGACGTCGGCGGCGGTCAACCCCACGTAAAGCGGCAGGTTCAGAATCTGCGACGCCACCGCGTCGGTCACGGGAAGCTCATCGACCGTCTTGCGGCCATGGCGATACGCCGTCTGCCGGTGGACGGGCGGATCGAAGTAGGTGCGGGTCTCGATGCCCTCGGCGTCCAAGGCACGTCGCACGTCGTCGCGGCGCGCGCCGAACTCGGTGGCGAGAATGCGCAGGCTGAAATCCTTGAACGAGCACTCGTTTCCGGGTGCGATCTTCTGCAGCTCGATGCCGCGCAGGCGCGTGAGCCGCGCTGCGTATGCGGCGGCCAACCGACGGCGCTCCTGCACGTTGGAATCGAGCGCGGCGTGCGACTGCAGCCCCACGAGGGCGTGGATCTCGCTCATGCGCGCGTTCAGTCCAACGAACTCGCAGTCGTAGTTGCCGGGGTTGGCGTAGTTGCGGCCGATGCGCAGGCGACGTGCGATCTCCGGATCGCGCACACTGACGATGCCGCCCTCGCACGTGGTGATGGTCTTCGTCGGCGAGAGGCTGAAGACCTCGGCGTCGCCGAAGGTGCCGGCCGGACATCCCTGGTACGTGGCGCCCAGCGCGTGGGCCGCGTCGAACACCAGCTTCAATTCGTGCTTGCGCGCGATCTCCTCGAGCGCGTCGATCTCCGGGGGATTGCCGCTCACGTAGACGGCCAGGATGGCGCGCGTCTTCGGCGTGATGCGACGTTCCAGGTCTGCGATGTCGACGTTCAGCGTTTTGGGATCGCACTCGGTGAACACCGGCGTGCAGCCGGCCCACACGACGGCGTGCGCTGAAGCCGTGAACGTGAAGCTCGGCAGCAACACCTCGCCTTCGACGCCCAGGGCGCGCAGCGCCAGCATCAAGCCGCTGGTGCAGCTGTTGACCGCGATGACCTCGCGTCCCGGCATGCCTGCGGTAACGCGGCTCTCGAACTCGGCCACGGTGCGACCGTTGGTCAGCTCCCCGGAGGCCCAGATCTCGCGCATACGTGGGAGAATGGCTTCGAAGTCCGGAAGGTTGGGCGACGCGACGTGGATTCGGCGGGGAGTCGGGTCTTGGGTTGAGCTGCCGGAATCCTTGTGTGCGTGCACGTGCGTCCTCCCCAAGGCGCCGGGGTGTGCCCGGCCGGTTTCGTGCGTGACCCGTAGGTCGCCTTTCCACGCGTTCGTGGTGCGCTGCGTCGTTCCATGCGCCTCGAATGCACGGCGTTGAAACGCAACAAGCATGCCTGGGGTCGGAGGAGCGCGCGGGCACGTCGCTTGCCTGGATTCCGCGCCGGAATTGACACGCAGCGCGCGAGCGGCTTATCTCGGGGCGGGATGAGGACGACGTGAGATCCACCCCAGGCCGGCCGCGCCACCCGCGAGTCGACGACGAGGAATCCATGGACGTACGCAAGAAGCTCCACGCCATCACGTCAGGACGCCTGCGCCTCGAGGAACCGCTCGACCGTCACAGCACGTTCCGTATCGGCGGCCCGGCGGAGTACTACGTGGCTCCACGTTCGGTGCGCGAGATCTCCGAGGTGATGGGATTGGTCCACGATGCCGGCCTGCCCGTGCACATCCTGGGCAACGGCTCGAATCTCATCATTCCGGACGCAGGGGTGCGCGGTGTCGTCCTGCAGGTCTCGCGCGCGCTGGCCGAGGTGCGACGCGAAGACAACGAGCTCGTCGCGGGGGCCGGCTTGCCGCTCGTCCAGCTCATGCAGCACGCGGGGCGTGCGTCGCTCACCGGGATGGAGTGGGCCTGTGGAATTCCGGGCACGGTGGGCGGGGCGTTGCTCACCAATGCAGGCACCCCCGCCGGCCAGATGGGGGACGTGACCTGCAGCATCGACGTCGTCGAGCGCAACGGCACGCTGCGCACGCTCGGAGTCGACGACTTCCAGTTCGCCTACCGGAAGAGCTCGCTGCGCGGCACCGGCAGCGTGGCCGTGGGCGCGCGCGTGCGGCTGCAGCCGGGCGACCGCGACGCGATCTTCGAGACGATCAAGACCTACAACCAGCGCAGGCTGACCACGCAGCCCGTCGGCACCTGGAACTCCGGCTGCATCTTCAAGAACCTGCCGCCCCACCGCATCGGCCAGGAGATCGACCGTGCGGGGCTCAAGGGCAAGCGCGTCGGCAAGGCCAGCGTCTCCACGGTGCACGGGAACTTCATCATCAACGAGGGCGGTGCGCGCGCCGCCGACGTGCTCGAGCTCATCGCCGAAATCAAACACACCCTGCGCGAGCGTCTGGGCGTGGATCTGCAAGAAGAGGTCGAGATCTGGACGTGAGCGGCGCCTTCGCGGGCGCGATCCTGCCTTCCGAACGGCCGGCTCTTCCCCGCTGCAGGAAAAAGACGCGCGTTCGGGGAGCTCAAGAACCTTCCATGGGCTCGTAGTCCGGCAGCATGGACACGAGCGCTTCGCGTACGGCCGCGTCGTCGCCGGAGCGCGCCAGCGCCGTCAAGCGTTCGGCAGCCGCGTGGGCGTCGGAGACCTGCAGCGCTCCCAGCTTGGCTACGACGAGCTGCGGGTGCGGCGACGGCAGCGAGGAATCGGTCTCGGCGTGCAGCTCCTCGTGCAGCTTCTCGCCGGGACGCAGCCCTGTGTAGCGGATCTCCACGTCGTCGGGATCGAGCCCGGAGAGCGCGACGAGATCGCGCGCGAGCTCACGAATGTTGACCGCCTCGCCCATGTTCAGGGTGAACACCTCGCCGCCGCGTCCCAGCGACGCCGCCTGCAGGACCAGCAGACAGGCCTCGCGCACCGTCATGAAGAAACGCGTCGCCTCCGGATGCGTCACCGTGAGCGGCGCCCCGCGGCGCAGCTGCGCCTGGAACAGCGTCACCACGCTGCCGCGGCTGGCCAGCACGTTGCCGAAGCGCACCGCGATCAGCCGCGTCGCGCTGCCGGCGGCCTGCATGGCCTGCAGCACGTGCTCCGCGAAGCGCTTGCTCGCGCCCATGATGCTGCGCGGTCGCACGGCCTTGTCGGTGGAGATGAACACGAAGCGCTCGCTCCCGGCCTCCTGGGCGGCGTGCACCACCTGCAGCGTCCCCCACACGTTGTTCAACACCGCTTCGCACGGGAAGCGCTCCATGTAGTGCACGTGCTTGTGCGCGGCTGCATGGAAGACCACCTGCGGGCGCTGGGCGAGCACCGCGCGGCGTACGGCTTCGCCATCGCGCACGTCGGTGATCTGGGGCTCGATGCGAAGATCCGGATACCGATCGCGTAGCTCGTGGTCGATCTCGAAGATGGAGTTCTCGCCGCGGCCCAACAGCACGAGCTCGGCCGGAGCGAAAGGGGCGATGCGCCGGCACAGCTCCTGACCGATCGATCCGCCCGCCCCGGTCACCAGCACGCGCTTGCCGCGCAGCACGGCTGCGATCGGCGCGTCGTCCAGCTCGACGACCTCACGCCCCAGAAGGTCCTCCGGCTGCACCGGACGGATGTGCTCGAGGTGCACGTCGCCGCGAATGATCTCCATGATGCCGGGCACGATGCGGGACGGTACGCGCGCCTGCGCGCAGGCCGTGACCAGCCGACGGATGACGCTGCCCTGCGCGGTGGGAATGGCGATGAGGACTTCGTCGATGTCGTGCGCGCGCACGCAGTCGACCAGCGCGTCGAGCGTGCCGAGAACCGGCAGCCCGAGCAGCTCGGTCCCCTGCAACGATGGGTCGTCGTCGAGAAAACCGACGGGCACAAGACCGGCTTCGGGATGCTTGCGAACCTGATCGACGGCCATGCGCGCGGCGGTTCCCGCGCCGGCCAGAAGCACGCGCTTCGACATGGCTGCAGTCTATCAGGGTTTCAACGGCGCGGGGGCGAGGTGCGGTAGAGGTTCTTGACGTCGCCCCACGTGATCGACTCGATGGCCACCTGGATCCAGGTCGTGCCGTCGGTGCTACGCATGACCACCTCGGAGTCGCCGACCGCGAAGAATCGCAGGTTGTCGTGCAACACGTCGTGCAGCGTGACGCCAACCGGAGCGCCTACCTGAAACCAACTGCCGGTGGCACCCGAGGCGCCGCCGCGCAGGATCACGCCGTTGGCCCCGACCGCCACGAAACGGTTGGGATCCTGCGCCACGCCGAAAAGATCCTG
>JBFJHN010000163.1:0-5960 GCA_041613275.1 Candidatus Krumholzibacteriia bacterium
CGCGTCGAAGATGCGCTGCGTTCCACGGGAGAGGGCCTGGAGTTCTTCATGTCGAAAGGCGTGGTGCCACGCTTCACCACGTGGTGCCCTGAGCCCCTTTCGCTTTTGGGGCGCTCGCAAGGCCCGGCGCCGCTCGAGTATCACGTGGGTCTGCTGCGCACGTGGCGCGACACGCATCGGCGCCACGCTCTGCCGGTGCCGCCCGGATACGGAGCGCCGGGAGCCGGCCACGCCGTGTTCTCGGTGAGCGCGTTCATGGACGTGCTCGATTCGCCCTCCGAAACGTCACACCCCACGACGTAGACCTCGCCGTAAGCGTCGCTCAAGTTCCCCGCTGACAACGCGGTTCGCGGTTGCGCGCCGCTTTCGAGCGCCGCAGCTTGACAAGCCGCGATCGACGCATTTTCTTGATTGCACCATGCCAGGTTGAGGAAAGCCCACGCGCTGGACATCCGTTGGACTTCCGGCCCTGGCGTCGCTTTGAGACAGGTGCAAGCGCACATCTCCACCGCTTGCAACGTCCAGGGCCCCGGCACCCCAAGGGCGATGGTGCCCGGTCCGCAACGGGTGGGGACCAACGCGACGGATCCGGATCCGGCCTGGTCCGTTCGTGTGGTCGCTTGCGACCGGGCACTTTCCGATCCCGATCTCCATGCTGGACCACGCCGCGCGGGGCGTTTGCTTCCGCCAACCCCCATCGCTACCATGTGTCGATGAGGAGCGAGACGAGCCCTCCAAACGAACGCTCGGGAAAGCGCGCATGAGATCGAGAATCCGAAAACACACTCCGAGCGTGCGCGCGAGATCGACGTACGGTCTGCTTGCGGCGTGCGCCGGATGGGGCGTGCTTGCGATCGGGTGCGGCGGCAACGAAGAGGGCATGCTGGTTCCGAACGCCGAGCCCGAGACCGAGATCACGTCGCAGATTCCCCGCGACAGCTCGAGCGTCTTCCACATCTTGACCATCGAGTTCCTGGGGCGCGACATCGATGGAACGGTTCCGACGTACGAGTATCTCGTCCACACCTACCCGCGTTCGGTCGCAAGCATCGGCGACGTTGTCGTGCCGACGCCGAGCGACGACGACCCGCGATGGACGGCGGTCAACGTCAGCCGTGCGGAGCTCACTCTGACCGCGGATACGCTGCGCGCCGACCCGCGCGGCAACATCGGCGAAGGGCGGCAGGATCGCTGGCACACGTTCTTCGTGCGCGCCATCGACAACGAAGGCGCCACCGACCCGACGCCGGCCCATCGCACGTTTAGCGCCTACAGTCTGGGCCCGCAGATGGCGTTGCTGGAGCCGGTCGTGCGCGACATGGTTGCCGAGCTTCCCGTGACGTTCGTGATGCAATGGGACGGCTTCGACGACGGGATCAACTCCACGCGTGATCCGGTGGAGGCGCGGTGGGTGCTGCTGCCGGCGCAGCTCGATGCCTCGGACCAGCCGATCGGCTTTCCCAATGCGCTGTACGACTTGCCGGATGGCGCCTGGGGCCCTTGGCGCCCGTTTGCGGCGGCCGACACCACGGGACGTGAAGCCCGTTTCTTCGACGTCATCGCCACGCAGGGCGATTCGACGTTCGTGTTCGCCGTTCAGGGTCGTGACGATGGAGGCGCAGTGACGCCGCAGTTCCGCACCAACATCGAGAACGGCAACAACATGGCGGTGCTGAAGGTCCGATCCGACATCCCTCCCGGACCGGGTGCAACGCTCACCGAAACGTTCAGCAATCTGGGCTCGTGGACGTTCGAGGGCGCCGGGCTTCCGGGCGAGGTGGTCTCCGCCGCGGGTGTCGACACCGTCGTCGTCACCTGGTCGCGCATGACGACGCGCGACTACGGTGGACGCGAAGGCCAATATCGCTATGGCTGGAACGTCCAGGACCCCGGCAACGATGCGGAGTGGTCCGACTGGGGTCGCTTCCTGGCCGCACCGCTGCGCGTGATGACGCTTCCGACCGAGCGGTTCGACCTGCAGCTGCGCGACCACCTCGGTCAGATCACCACCGCAACGCTCTTCTTCCAGCGCCAGTAGGCGCACTTCCGCGTTTTCAGGTTCCGCGTTGGGCGGCGTCGCCGCGCCGTGATATCGTGGGCGCGCGCCGGTGGCGTGCTGGGAGTGGTGCGAAGCCGTACGCATCGCGGACGCGTGTCCACGACGTCGGGTGAGGAAGCGGGGCATGAAGGGCGCGGAAACAACGTTCGCCGCTGGGACGCGCCGCGGATCGCGCCGTGCGCCCCTCGTCTTCGTGGCCGTGGTACTGGCGCTCGCCGCGGTCGTGTGGCGGCTGGTGGTCTCATCGGGTGAGGTGTCGCAGCGCTACTTCGGCCGCGTCACGCCCCCCGAAGGCGACGTTCTGCGCTACGCCAACGGTGCCGAGCCGGAGACGCTGGATCCCGGTCACATGTCGGGCCAACCGGATGGCCGCATTGCGCGCGCGATCTTCGAAGGTCTTCTGATCCCCCATCCACAAACGTTGAAGCCGATTCCCGGAGTGGCCGAGCGCTGGGAGCTCGCCGAAGACCTGGTGACCTACACGTTTCATCTGCGCGACGACGCGCGCTGGACCAACGGGGATACGGTGACGGCGCGCGACTTCGAGTGGTCGTGGAAGCGCGTGTTGCACCCCGACACGCCTGCGCGCTACGCCGATCTCTTCTATCTGATTCGCGGCGCGCGTGAGTACAAGCAGGGCGGTCCGGAGAGCGGCGTCGCGATTCGAGCGCTCGACGACCACACGCTGCAGGTGGTTCTCGAGGCCCCGACGCCGTACTTCATCGAGCTCGTCATGTTCTATCCATTCCTGCCCGTGCATCGCGCCACGCTGGAGGCGCACGGCGATCGCTGGACGCATCCAGAGAACATTGTCACCAACGGGCCGTTCCGCCTGGCGCACCATCGGCAGAACGATCGCTTCGTGCTCGACAAGTTCGCAGACTACTGGGACGCGGAGAACGTGCGGCTCGACGGCATTGTTGCCTACAGCATGGACGACCTCACCACGATGATCAACATGTACCGCGCCGGGCTGACGGACTGGAACCCCAGCGGCTACCTTCCCGCCGAGTTCGTTCCCTACGTGCAGCACTACGAGGACTATCGCGCCGGTGCGTTCCTGGGCAGCTACTACTATTCGGTGAGCGTCGGCAATCCGCCGTTCGACGACAAGCGCGTGCGCCAGGCGTTGGCGTACGCCATCGATCGCGAGCGCATCACGCAGTTCGTCATGCACAACAGCGTCGCGCCGTGGGGACGCTTCGTCCCGGACGGGTTTGCGGATTACCCGTATCCGCAGCCGGTGACGTTCGATCCCGAGCGTGCGCGGCGCTTGCTGGCCGAAGCCGGTTACCCGAACGGTGAAGGGTTCCCGACGCTCGAGATCCTGTTCAACACCAGCGAGGACCACAAGAAGATCGCCGAGGCCATTCAGGCGATGTGGAAGACACACCTGGGCCTGGACGTCGCGCTGACGAACATGGAGTGGGCCAGCTACCTGCGCAAGTCGCGCGCGTTGGACTATCAGGTGGCGCGGCGTTCGTGGATCGGCGACTACCTCGATCCCAACACGTTTCTCGCCTGCCTGAAAACGGGTGACGGAAACAACCGCACTGGCTGGGGGAACCCGCGCTACGACGCTCTGCTCGCGGAGGCCTCGCGCGAGCGCGACACCGAGCGCCGCATGCGGCTGCTGGCGGAGGCCGAGGCCATCGCTCTGGACGAGATGCCGTACCTGCCGATCTACTCGTATCGCACGCGCGAGTTCGTGGCCCCGTACGTGCGCGGCTGGTACCCGACGATGCTCGACACCCACCCGTTCAAGTTCATCTGGTTCGATCGCGGCGGGCTGAGGCAGACGCGCGCGACCACGGGTGCCGCGCAGCGTCACGCGTCGGGAGGCGGCCGACGGTGAAGTTCGTCCTACGGCGACTTCTCGCCATGATCCCCACGCTGTGGGCGATCATCACCATCACCTTCTTCATCATGCGCCTGGCTCCGGGCGGACCCTTTCTGTCCGAGCGCGAGATGCCGGCCGAGGCGCGCGCAGCGCTGAACGCCCAGTACGGCCTGGATCAACCGCTCCTCGTGCAGTACGGGCGCTACATGGCCAACGTCGTGAGGTTCGACTTCGGCCCGTCGTACAAGTTTCCGTCGCGCTCGGTGCGCGAGATCGTTCTGAGCGCGCTGCCGGTGTCGCTGGAGCTCGGCATATACGCCATGCTCCTGGCTTTGGCCGTTGGCATTCCGATCGGCACGGTGGCGGCGCTGAAGCAAAACACGGCGTGGGACTATGGGCCGATGTCGGTGGCGATGCTCGGGGTGTCGATCCCGAACTTCGTGCTCGGGCCGCTGCTCATCTTCGTGTTCGCGCTGACGCTGCGCTGGCTGCCGCCGGCGCTGTGGGGGCCGCCCGAGAACAAGATCCTGCCGGCGGTGACGCTTGCCGCGATCTACGTCGCCTACGTGGCGCGCCTGACGCGTGGCGGCATGCTCGAAGTCACGCGCGCGGACTTCATTCGCACGGCGCACGCGAAAGGGCTGCCCGAGCCGCTCATCGTGCGGCGGCACGCGCTGCGCGGCGGACTGCTGCCGGTCGTGTCCTTCCTCGGTCCGGCGATGGCGCGCGCGGTCACCGGCTCGATCGTCGTCGAGAAGATCTTCGCCGTGCCGGGCGTGGGCCAGTACTTCGTCAACGGCGCCTTCAACCGCGACTACACGCTGGTCATGGGCGTCGTCATCTTCTACGCCGGTTTTCTGATCGTGTTCAATCTTCTGGTCGACCTCGTGTACGCGCTGCTCGACCCGCGCGTGAAGCTGGAGTGATGTCGTGAGCGCGTCCGACGAAACCATGCACTCGGGACCCGCGGGCGAGGCGGTTCTCGAAAAGGGAACCAGCCTGTGGCGCGACGCGTGGCGGCGTCTGCTGCGCAACCGCATGGCGGTGGCAAGCGGCATCCTGCTCGTGCTCATCGGCGTGGTGACGCTGCTGTCGCCGGTTCTGCCGCTGCACGATCCGGAGGCGCAGAACCTGGAGCTGGGCGCCACGGGACCCAGCCTCGCGCACCCGTTCGGCACCGACGTTCTGGGACGGGATTTATTGGCGCGCGTCATCGACGGCGGGCGCGTCTCCATCCTGGTGGGGCTCGTCGCCACGCTGGTGAGCTTCATCGTGGGTGTGAGCTACGGCGCCATTGCCGGCTACTTCGGCGGTCGCGTCGACAACGTCATGATGCGCATCGTCGACGTGCTGTACTCGCTGCCGTACATGTTCCTGGTCATCCTGCTCATGGTGTACTTCAGCCGCAGCATCATCATGCTGTTCGTGGCGCTGGGGCTCGTCCAGTGGCTGACGATGGCGCGCATCGTGCGCGGGCAGGTGCTATCGATCAAGCAGCAGGAGTTCGTGGAAGCTGCGCGCTCGATGGGCACGCGCAACGCCGACATCATCTTCCGGCACGTCGTGCCCAACGCGTTGGGGCCGATCATCGTCTACGCCACGCTCACGGTGCCGGCGGTCATGCTGCAAGAGGCGTTTCTCTCGTTCCTGGGGCTCGGCGTGCAGCCTCCCGCCGCCAGCTGGGGCACGCTGGTGAACGAAGGCGCACGCGTCATCGCCTTCTTCCCGTGGCTGGCGCTGTTTCCCGGCTTCGCGCTGGCGATGACGCTCTTTTGTCTGAACTTCCTCGGCGACGGTCTGCGCGACGCCCTGGATCCACACTTGCGACACGAATGAGGACCCGATGCCTGAGAACGCACGGAATGCGTGAGGATGCACGCAATGCCTGAAGATGCCGTGCTGCGCGTCGACAACCTGCGCACGCATTTCTACACCGACGAAGGTGTGGTGCGTGCGGTGGACGACGTGTCCTTCGAGCTGCACCGCGGCCGCACGCTGGGCATCGTGGGCGAGAGCGGCAGCGGCAAGACTGTGGCGAACCTCTCCATCCTGCGTCTGATC
>JBFJHN010000164.1:0-5949 GCA_041613275.1 Candidatus Krumholzibacteriia bacterium
CGATCGCTACGAAGAGACGCGCGCCAGGGTGCTTGAGCTTCTGAACAATCGCTCGCGCGAAGCCGCAAGCCTGCGTGAGGCGTTCGCCAACGAGCTCGTGGCGCAAGGCGAGAGCCGCGCCGCGTCCGTGATGGCGCGACCGACCTATCGTGCCATTCTCCGCGACTGCTCTGTAGGAGCCAGCGGCTGGAGCAGGCGTCGCCTCGAGCGCTTGGTCAAGCTCTCGAACGACGCGGCCCTGCGAGCGGACACGGTCGCCTTGCGGGCGGCGGAGCGTGCGCCGACGGAGCTTTGCCGAACGGATTCCCCGCAGGAGCATGTCGTGGAGGGTCACGGCTTGATCCCGGTCATGGATGCGCGTCGACTGCCGCGCGATCGACTTCTCGTCGCTCTGGGAGACGCGGGGCTTCGCGTGCTGAATCGTGACGGGCGGAAGATTCGGCATTTCGATATTCCAGCGCAGAGCTTGGTGCTTTCGGATGTGGGGAATCGCGCCCTCGCGTTGATGCCGCGCACGGATTTCACCGTGATTTCGCGTATCGACCTCGACGCTGCGACGGCGCGCATCTGGCACGAGACGGCGTTGCTGCACTTTGCGGAGACGTACGACGGCTCGCTGTGGTTCGCCGAGATCGGCGACCGGTTGCTCGCCATCGATGCTCTCAGCGGCCGATTCGAGGCGTTGTGGAGCACTCCCGTGCCGGGCGGCATCGGCGCCATGGTGCGTGACGAAGACTCCCTGTGCCTCTCCACCAACATGGAGGGCGACGCGGAGTTCTGGCGCTACGCGCTTCCAGGCCCGGTCTTGCGGGAGCGCCGCTCGTTTCCGAGGGGCTTCGATGCGCTCCTCGGGTACTCGCTGCGCCCGACGACGTCCGAACGGGGTCACTTGCAGGGAACCGTGTGCGGTTGGAGACTCAAGGAAGCGCAGACTGGAGACCGGGGCGCGCGCTTCGTCTTTCAAGAGAAGCAGGAGAAGGAGCGCTCCCCCGAAACGGTGCTCGACGCCGCAACGACGGGCGTGAGGACACCCGTGCTCACCGCCGACTGGACGATCCTACCTCTGGAGCAGGGATCCGACGTGCTCGTCGTGGTGCAGGATGTCGCGGCGCGCCAAACGCGTGCCACAATTCGTCTCGAGGACACGACGCACGTGTCGGCGCACGTCGACTCCGAAGTGCTCGTTCTGGGTGAAGGCTGTGGCCGCATCACGAGCCTCGACCTGCGAACCGGCCACGTGCTGCATCGGTTCCAAACGTGATCGGTCCCGTGATCAGCGCGCCATGCGACGGGATCCCGCGCAGCGGCGTCCCGTTGACGCCGTACCGGTTCGGCAACGGCAACTGCCACAGCTTGTTGGTCTCGGACGCACAGGCAGTCACGCGCCCACACCGTCTCCCCGCTTCATCTTATTTACCGCCTCGCGCGCTGCCGACATCCGCGCCACAATGCTCGACAGTGCCACGCGCTGCCACTAAAGTAATAGGAATCACGGAACTTGCGCTTACTCGAAGGCAACCTGTCTTACGAGTAATTGGGTCTTTTGAATTTGGGGAAACCGATGCCCGACGAGCACTCTGGCAGCCCGAACCCCGCGAAGCGCGACCAGACGCCGGCGCGTCGCCCCGCGGGCTCAAGACACTGGCTTCTCGTGATCGTCGCCGCGCTCGCCATTGGTCTGTTCTGGGCCTCGCGCGGAGGGGACAAATCGGACGCACCGCAAACGTCGCAAGCGCCCGGCTCGGTGCCCGCCGCGAAAGCGCCGACCAAGGCCGAGACCATGCCTCCGTGGAAGCGCCCCGAGCTGACCCAGGTTGTGGGCAGCTTGCCCGAGGCGTCTGCACCGCAGGTGCCCAGCCAGCTGGTGTCCTTCCGCGTGCGGCAGCCGCAAATCGACGATCCGACCACCGACGGCTGGGACACCGAGCTGTGGAACAATCGCTTGGGCAAGCAGCTCAAGCTTCTGGGCAAGATGATCGAGCATCCCGAGACGATCGATCGTGAGCACGCCGCCGAGATGGTCGCCAGCGACTTCCGCTGTGACGCGCTGCGCCCCGAGTCGCTGCAAGAAGTCTTGAACGACGGCGGCCTCATCGTGCTGCGTTCGGCATCGGAGAAGCCCGGCGTGCAGGGCGAGGCGTATCGCGACGCCGATGGCTTGGTGGACGCGCTGCGCGGCCTCGCCGCCGGCTTCGAGGATGCCACGGACATCCACACCAAGGCCAAGATCGTGCGCGTCGACCTGCGCGACGACGAGGTGCAGGTCAAGGTGTTGTTCGCCGCCAGCGCGCACACGCCCGGCGGGTATCTCGAGCGCAATTCCACGTGGAACTGCGGCTACACGATCGACGCGAAGGATCCGCGCCTGCGCTTCATCGACCTGCAGGCCTACGAAGAGGTGTCGAGCGCGTCGGGAGCGCTGTTCTCGGATTGCACGGAATCGGTGCTCGGCGGCAACGACAGCTACGCGAAGCAGATCGTGCCCGGCATCCCGCACTGGCTCAAGCGCATCGACGTCAGCCTGGAGCCTGACTTCGAAGGGATGCAGGGGCTGGCGTTGGGCGACGTGAACGGCGACGACCTCGACGACCTGTACGTGTGCCAGGGCGGGGGCGTGCCCAACCAGCTCTTCATCCAGCAGCTCGACGGCACCGCCCTCGACGTGTCGGCGCGCTCCGGAGTGGATCTCATCGAGACCACCCGCGGTGCGCTGTTCGTCGACCTCGACAACGACGCGGACCAGGATCTCGTGGTCACCACCGATGCACAGCTCCTGGTGTACGAGAACGATGGTACCGGCCGCTTCAGCGAGCGCGCGCGCGACTCCGACATTGCGCTCGGGTTCTCGCTGGCTGCGGCCGATTACGACAGCGACGGCGACCTCGACGTGTACGTGTGCCGCTACTTCACCGAGTCGAACAAGAACATCGGGCAGCTGCCCAACCCGGTGCCGTATCACGACGCCAACAACGGCGGTCGCAATGCGCTGCTACGGAACGACGGCGGTTGGAGATTCGTGAACGCCACCAACGCGGTGGGGCTCGACGTCAACAACGAGCGTTGGAGCTACGCGGCGGGCTGGGAAGACTACGACAACGACGGCGACATGGACCTGTACGTGGCCAACGACTTCGGACGCAACAGCCTCTACCGCAACGACGGCGGTCGCTTCACCGATGTTGCCTCACGCGCTGGCGTGGAGGACGTCGCCTCGGGCATGTCCGTGAGCTGGGGCGACTACAACCGCGACGGCCTCATGGACTTGTACGTGGGCAACATGTTCTCGTCGGCCGGCGGTCGCATCGCCTTTCAAGAGCGCTTCCAAGAAAGCGCGTCGCAAGAAACCAAGGCGTACTACCAGCGTTTGGCGCGCGGGAACTCGCTGTTCCAGAACCTCGGTGACGGCACCTTCAGCGACGTGACCGACGACGCGGGTGTCACCATGGGACGCTGGTCCTGGAGCTCGAACTTCGCCGACATCAACAACGACGGCTGGGAGGACCTGGTGATCGCCAACGGCTACATCACCGGTGAAGACACGGGAGACTTGTGAAGCTTCTACTGGCGGCACGTCGTGTCGCGTTCACCCCTCGAGGCCGTCGCCTCAGGCCACGCCCCCGACTACCAAGAGAGCTTCCTGGTCATGCGGCACATGATGCGTCAGGGCAGCGGATGGAGCGGCCACGAGCGTCATTGCGTCTACCTGAACACCGGCGATGCGCGCTTCGCCAACGTCTCGGCGACCTCCGGAATGGACTTTGACGACGATGGCCGCGGCATCGGTCTGGTCGACTGGGATCTCGACGGCGATCTGGATCTGTGGATCTCCAGCCGCTCGGGACCGCGCCTGCGCTTCATGCGCAATGAAAACGCCAGCAGGCATCAGTATTTGTCCTTGCGCGTGCAGGGTCGCACGAGCAACCGCGATGGCATCGGCGCGCGCATCGAGGTGTACCCGGCCGGCGGGACGAAGCTGGTCAAGACGGTGCACGCGGGTTCCGGCTTCCTTGCCCAATCGAGCAAGTGGGTGCATTTCGGCCTCGGCGCGGCAGGCGGCGTCGAGCGCGTGGTCGTGCACTGGCCGGGCGGCTCCGCAGAGGAGTTCCGTGGCATGAAGGTGGATGGCTTCTATCGGCTGGTGCAGGACTCAGGTGAGGCCGTGCCCCGCACTGTGCCACAACGCCAGCTGGTGCTCCAAGCCTCGAAAACAGCGAAGAAAAAGCGCGTCGATGCGTCGCGCGCTTTCTTGGGCACGCGCGTGCCGGCACCCGAGGTTCGGTACGCCGACTTCGACGGCAAGGAACGCACGCTGGCCGAGTTCCGGGGCAAGCCGGTGCTTTTGAACCTGTGGGCCAGCTGGTGCAGCCCGTGCCAGCGCGAGCTGCGTGACTTCGCCGAGCGCGAGCAGCAGCTGCGCGGCTCCGGGTTGCAGGTCGTTGCAGTCAGCCTCGATGGCGTCGGTGGCGACACGCAGGGCACGCCGGCCAAGGCGCGCGAGCTGCTGGCGAAGGTCGACTTCCCCTTCGAAGCCGGCACCGGAAACACCGAGATGCTCGACATGGTCGAGCTGCTGCACGGCGCAATGCTCTACCCGCTGCGTCCGTTCCCCATTCCGACCAGCTTGCTGATCGACGCCAACGGTTGGGTGGCCGCCATCTATCAGGGTCCCGTGTCGGTCGACGACCTCATCGCCGACGTCGAGAGGCTGCGCACCCCGGCGCGCGCGTTGCGTGAGGTCGCCGTGCCGTTCGCCGGACGTTGGAGCACCGAACCCGGCGACTTCGAGTACCTGACGGCCATGGGCTTGGACTTCCTGGACGCCGGCTATCCGCAGTACGCGGAGTCGCACTACAGGGCGCTGCTCGAGCGCGAGCCCGAGCATCCCGAGTACCGCAACAATTTGGGCTTCGTTTTGGCGGCGCAAAGCAAGTTCACAGAAGCCGAGGCCGAGTACCGCCGCGCGTTGCGCAGCGAGCCACGTCAGGTGGCCCTGCACGCCAACCTGGGCGAAGCGCTGCTGCGCCAAGGCAAGTCGGCTGCGGCCATCGCGGTGCTCGAGGAGGCCGTCGGGCTGGACCCCCGTCACCCGGAGTCGCACGGTAACTTGGGCATGGCGTACGAACAAGAAGGCCGCATGCCGGAGGCCGTCGAGCACCTGCGCACCGCGCTTGCAGCGCAACCAACGTGGATCGAGGTGGCGGGCACGCTGGCGCGCATCCTGGCCACGCATCCCGATCGCAACCTCGGCACGCCGCAGGAGGCTGTGCAGCTGGCCGAGCGTGCCTGCCAGCTGACCGGGTACGAGGATGCACGCTTCCTGGACGTATTGGGCGCTGCCTTCGCGCGCGCGGGGCGTTTCGAAGACGCCGTGAGCATCTCGGAGCGCGCCGTGCAGTTGGCGCGGGCGGCGAACCAGCCGGACCTGGCACGCGACATCGAGTCGCGTCTCGCAGCCTACAGAGCGGGTCGCAGCATCGACGAAGAAGGGTCTCCGCAGCCTTGAGCCAAGCGCGCCGAGAGGAGATGGCGCCGCACATCGAAGCAATGGTTGGTTGTCGGTAGGCTTCTGGCACCGCAGGGGACGGCTGGAGTTCTGAATGTCGGAACACGATCCAGATTCCGCCCGAGGTGCACCCCAAGACGCTGACGGAACGCCACAGCCCGAGCCCGAGTCCGAAGATCGCACTCGCACGTTCCACGACGCATCACTGGAGCTCGGCACCATCGACAACTACCGCACGCTCGAAAGGGTGGGCGCTGGAGGCATGGGGGAAGTCTACCGTGCCGAACAGACAGGACCCATCCGGCGCACCGTCGCTCTGAAAATCATCAAGCGCGGCATGGACACCGAGGAGGTGATCACGCGCTTCGAGGCAGAGCGGCAGGCTTTGGCGCTCATGGAGCACCCGAGCATTGCCAAGGTGTTCGACGCCGGCGCCACCCCGCGCG
>JBFJHN010000165.1:0-5934 GCA_041613275.1 Candidatus Krumholzibacteriia bacterium
CGTCACGATCTCGGCGAGGAGACGTTGGATCACTTCGACGGCTACATGGGATCGCGTCCGGTGCGCATCGGCAACGGGGCACACCACCAGCTGCAGCTCGACATCTACGGCGAGCTCATGGACAGCGTCTATCTGTACAACAAGTACGGAAGCCCCATCTCCTACGATCTGTGGAGCTCCCTGCGACGTCTGGTGACCTGGGTATGCGACAACTGGAAGCGGCGCGACGAAGGGATCTGGGAGGTGCGCGGCGGCCGGCAGCACTTCGTGTACTCGAAGCTCATGTGCTGGGTGGCATTGGATCGCGGCCTGCGCCTGGCGGACAAGCGCTCGTTCCCGGCCGATCGCAACCGCTGGCAGCGCGTGCGCGACGAGATCTACGAAGAGATCATGGACAAGGGCTGGAGCGAGGAACGCCAGGCGTTCGTGCAGCACTATGGCAGCGACGCGCTCGACGCCGCCAACCTCATGATGCCGCTCGTGTTCTTCGTGTCGCCGAGCGATCCGCGCATGCTCGCCACGCTGGACGCCGTGTGCAAACCGCCCGAGGCGGGCGGGCTCGTGGCCAACAGCCTGGTGTACCGCTACAACGTTCACGAAACCGAGGACGGCCTGCGCGGCGAGGAGGGCACGTTCAACATCTGCAGCTTCTGGCTGGTCGAGGCGCTGACGCGCGCCGGGCGCGACGACAAGTCACGTCTCGATCAGGCGCGTCTGATGTTCGAGCAGATGCTGGGCTACGCCAACCACCTGGGCCTGTACGCGGAGGAGACCGGCGCCAACGGCGAAGCTCTCGGCAACTTCCCGCAGGCCTTCACGCACCTGGCGCTGATCAGCGCGGCCTTCAACCTGGATCGGGCTTTGGGTCCGGGGACCTGAGGAACGAGGGGAGTCGGTCAGGGAGCGCCGTGGTTGGCTTCGAGCCAGGCGCCGACGAACTGATCGACGTAGAAGGCGAGTTCGGCGCGCAGCACGTCGCGCCAGTCGGTACCGGATTCGCCGATGCCGCCCGTGCTCCACGTGGGCACGCGGTAGGTGCGGCCGCCACGTTTCTGCTTGGCGTGGCGCTCCAGCTTGACGTCCTGCCACAGGCTGACCTCGATGGCGAACGACGCCTGGTCGTAGGTCTCGTGCACGTTGGCGAGCACCTCGACCCGCAGCTGCGGGCTGCCCGGCACGGGCTTGGCGCGCGGCCGTTCGGGGTCGAGCATCTCGATGTCGGCGCGCCGCAGCTGCAGCTGCACTTCGGCGAAGACCACGTCGTCGGTGATGCCGCGGCCGAACAGGTCGTCGCTGACCGGGACGATGACGACTTCGACGGCCTCGAGGCCTGAGAGCGTCCGCCGTGCGCGCGCATCGTCGCTGGCTACGCCTGCTTGCGGGCGCAGGAGCGCACCAGTCAGGAATGCAGTGGCGACGAGTGCGAAGGCAAAGCGCTTCATCGGGGAAACCTCGAGGGTATGGGGTGTGGGGAGGGGCCGGACGTGGCGTCCGACCCCTCGGATCGACAATGGACTTACTTCATGCCGCGGCGTGCCTGAGCCTTCAGTTCCCGTTGCTTGCGATTACTGCGAACGGAGAAATAGGCCAGACCCAGCACCACAGCCGCAACCACGAGGACCAGATCCAACGACATGGTTTCAACCTTCCTTGGTGTGTGGGATCAACCCCGAGCCATGTCGAGCAGGGCCCGGAACAACTGGAGCATGCCGGGGGCGAGAATGACCACGAGCAACTCCGGGAAAATGCAGAAGACCAACGGGAACACCATTTTCACGGGTGTCTTCCGCGCGGCTTCTTCGGCGCGCTGGCGCCGTCGGGTGCGCAACGACAGCGCGTGCGTGCGCAGCGCTTGCGCAATACTGGTACCGAAACGATCGCTCTGCACGAGAACCGCCACGAGCGAACGGACCTCGTCGACGCCCGTGCGGATGGCGAGGTTGCGCAGCGCCTCGACGCGCGCCACACCGGCGCGCATCTCGCTGTTGACCATGCGCAGCTCGTCGCTCAGCTCGACCGAGTTCAAGCGGATCTCGCGGCCCACGTTGAGCAGCGCGGCGTTGAGACCCAGACCGGCCTCGACGCAGATGACCATGAGATCGAGCGCGTCGGGCAGCGACAATGTGATTTCTTCACGACGCTTGGCCTGTCGCCAGCGCAGGAACGCCATGGGACCCATGTAGCCCACCGCGATGCCCACGACCGTCAACAGGATGAGCTCCGACTGCGGGCGATGCAGCATGCTCGTCACCATGAACGAGGCGAGCCCAATGGCGACCGTCGACAGGACGCGCAAGCCCACGAACACCTGCGGCGCGTCGAGCGCGCGGTAGCCGGCCTGGGCCAGCTCCCACCGCGTCGTGTCGTTGCTCGCCTGGCCGGGAAGCAAGACGCTGAAGATGCCGAAGATGCGCACGTACCACGGCGAACGACGTTCCCAGATCTCGTCCGGGATGATGTGGTCGGCTTCGGCGCCCGTGCGCACATCGTCGAGACGTTCGTCGAGTCGGCGCCGTCCGCTGCGCAGGATGTGCAGTCCGAGCGCGGCGGTCAGCAGGGCCAGGCCCACGAGGAATGGAACGAGATAGACCATGGGCCCTCCTTCAGACCTTGATGTCGACGATCTTGCGAATGATGAGGTAGCCGATCACCTGCAAGGTGAGCGCACCTCCGATGATGTACGGCCCCACCGGATCGGTGATGAGCGCGCGCATGTAGTCGGGCGCCATGACCGTGAACAGGCCCGCCATGCCGAGCGGCAGAAGCGTGAGAATGAGGCCCGAGAAACGCTGCTGCGCCGTCATCGCGCGCACTTCGCCCAGAATGCGGAAGCGGTCGCGAATGATGTAGGCGGTGCTCTCGAGGATTTCGGCGAGGTTTCCGCCCGTCTCACGCTGCAGGATGACCGCGGTCACGAACATGCGCAGCTCGGCGCAGTCGACGCGCTCGGCGAGGTGGCGCAGCGCCTCCTTCATGTCCAACCCCAGGCGGTTCTCTTCGAAGACGATGGTGAACTCCTTGGACACCGGATCGGGCGCCTCTTCGGCGACGACCTGGATGGCGCCGCTGAAGGCAAGCCCCGCACGCAGCGCGCCGGTGAGAATGTCGAGCGCATCGGCGAACTGCTTCTCGAACGCGGCGACGCGACGGCGCTTCTTCTGCACCAGCACGAACACCGGGACGGCAGCGCCGGCCGCGAAGCTCACGAGCCCCATCCACCAGATGTTGGACATGCTCCAGGCCAGGAATCCGAGCCCGCCGCCGGCCAATGCCATGATGCCCAGGAACTGGCCCAGGCGCATCGACAGGTCGGCCTGTACGAGCAGCGCATTGATGCGCCGAAGCGAGGGGATCTTCTCGACGAGCAAGTTGAGCAACGGCAGGCTCGAGGCGTTCAAGTCGCGCAGAATGACCGGCGCAACTCCTTCATCGAGGTACTCGTCCGCCGTCACCTCTTCGAGGCGTTGACGCGCGCCACGGCCCGCGAACGCCTTGGAGACCACGGCGATTCCGGCAATCCCGGTGGCGACCGCGGCGGAGACGCCTGCCGCAAGGATGATCAGTTGGATGTCCATGAGGTGTTACAGCACCCGCCCTTCGCGGAAGAGGTCGGCTGACATCTTGACGCCGCTGACCGCGAGACGGTCGGCGAACTTGGGACGAATGCCCGTGGCCATGTACTGGCCCAGGACCTTGCCGTCTTCGGCGACGCCGGTGCGCCGGAAGATGAAGATGTCCTGCATGGCGACGACGTCGCGCTCCATGCCGACGACTTCGCTCAAGCCGACCACGCGGCGCGTGCCGTCGGACATGCGCGTGACGTGCACGATGACGTCCAAGGCGGCGCTGATCTGCTCGCGCATGGCGGCGCTGGGCAGGTTCACGCCGGTCAGCAGCATGAGGGTCTCGAGACGGTGCAGAGCTTCACGCGCGCTGTTGGCGTGAATCGTGGTCAGTGAGCCATCGTGCCCCGTGTTCATGGCCTGCAACATGTCGAGCACCTCGGTCCCGCGCACCTCGCCGACCACGATGCGGTCGGGACGCATACGCAGCGAGTTGCGCACGAGGTCGCGCTGGGTGATCTGTCCCTTGCCCTCGATGTTGGGCGGACGCGTCTCCAGGCGCACGACGTGGGGCTGCAGCAGCTGCAGCTCGGCGGCGTCCTCGATGGTGACGATGCGCTCTTCGGCCGGGATGTACGCCGACAAGGCGTTCAGCAGCGTCGTCTTCCCGGATCCGGTACCGCCGACGATGAGCGTGTTCAGGCGTGCCTTGATGGCGCCCGTACACACCTCGGCCATCCCCGGTGTGATCGATCCGATCTCGACCAGATCGTCGAGATGCAGCGTGCGCACGCCGAAGCGGCGAATCGACAGAATCGGACCATCGAGCGCCAGAGGCGGGATGATGGCGTTGACACGCGAGCCGTCCGGAAGACGGGCGTCGACCATGGGCGACGACTCGTCGACGCGGCGTCCGACACGTGAGACGATGCGATCGATGATCTTCATCAGGTGATCGTTGTCGTCGAAGCGCGCGTCGGTCGTTTCCAGCTTGCCGAAGCGCTCGACGAAGATCTGCGAGTGCGTGTTGACGAGGATGTCCGACACATCCGGATCGTGCAGGAACGGCTCGATCGGTCCGAGTCCGAAGGTTTCGTTGAGGATCTCTTCCTCGAGCGCGGCGCGCTGAGCCTCACCAAAGGGAGCGTTCTCCTCGGCGATGAGGCTGGCGATGATCTGGCGCACCTGACTGCGCAGCGCCTCGGTGCTGACGTTCTCGATCGTCGACAGGTTGATGCGTTCGATCATCGTGCGGTGCACCTGCGCCTTGAGGCGGTTGTGCCGCTCCTTGAGGGCCTGGCTCATGCCCGAGGCCGCTGGCGTTCCCTTACCGTTCCCGTTGCTGTGGACGGCCGTTGCGGTGCCCCCCGAGGTGACGGGAGCCTCGCCGCCGTTGGGCTGCGGCGCGGCTTCGGGTGCCTTGCGACCGGAGTTGCGTCGGAAGCTATCGCGAAGCGACATGTGTTGGCTCCTTACTCACCGGTTCACTTCGTGGGGGCGGCGATCACCGCGTCGGATTCAGTTTCGACTTCCAGAGACTCCACCAACGTGTTGGCGTACTCGTGGAAGCTCTTGCTCATCTTGCTGCGCGGGGCGCCAATGACCAGGGGAACGCCGGCGTCGACCGAATGGTTCGCCACCTGATAGTCGTTCGGGACCAGCCAGGAGACGTCCAAGCCCACCGTGCCTTCGAGGTCACGGATACGCAGGCCGCTCTTCTTCGTGTTGTGCCGGTTGACGACCAGCTCGAACTTGCGCTCGTCGATCTCGAGGCGACGGAACAGCTCGAAGTAACGCTTGGCGTTCCGGATCGACGGCAGGTTGAGCGACGACACCAGCAAGATGCGGTCGGAAAGGTCCAGCACCTCGAGCGTGCGGTCGTCGATGTGGCGCTCGACGTCGACCACGACGAAGTCGAACATCGCGTTCAAGAGACCGAACACCTCGATCAAGTGGTTGCGCTCGACCTTCTGCCCGTCTTCCGGAGTGGCCACCGCACTCAACAGGCTCACGCCCGAGTTGTGCGCGGTCAGCATCGAACGCAGCTCACTTTCCTCCAGAGCCGTGCCGCCCGCGGTATCGGAGAGCGTGTAGCGCGACTTGACGTCGAGCATCAGGCTCAGATCGCCCATCTGGAAGTTGAGGTCGACCAAGGCCACGCGTGATTCGGTGCGCTGCGCCAGTGCGACGGCCAGATTGGCCGACAGCAGGCTGCCACCCACGCCACCCTTGCTGGAGAACAGCGAGATGATCGTGCTGCGGCGTTTGCCCGGCCTCGAGTTGCGCTCGAACATCTTGCGCACGTGCTCGAACGCCTTGGTGAGCTCCTGCGGGTCCACGGGGCGGCTGACGAACTCCTGCGCCCCGGACC
>JBFJHN010000166.1:0-5922 GCA_041613275.1 Candidatus Krumholzibacteriia bacterium
CCCAGCTCGGCCAACGTGGCCGCCGCCGAGCCGCCGGCGAGACCCGAGCCCACGACGATGATGCGGAACTTGCGCTTGTTGGCGGGGTTGACCAGCTTCATCTCGAAGCGATGCTTCTGCCACTTGTCGGCCAGCGGTCCGGAAGGGATGCCCGCGTCGAGCCTGGATGTTGCAACGGCCATCGTCATTGGCCTCCCGGCAAGTCGACCCAGCCCACCAGCACGGCGACCGGGATCGAGATGTAGCCCGCGGCGATCACGACCGCGGTGATTGGCCCCAGCAGGCGCACCGTGCGGTTGTAGCGTGGATGTCCCCAGCCCAAGGTTTGCATGAAGCTGCCGATGCCGTGACTGAGGTGCATCGACAAGAGGATCATCGCCACGACGTAGACGCTCGAGATCAGCGGGTTCTGGAAGCTGGCGACGACCATCGAGTACACGTCGTGCCGGCCCTGGGGGTCCACATGCCCCGCGTACTGGGCGTGCACGTCTTGAGTGGTGAAGTGCAGCAGGTGGTAGACGACGTAGGCGGCGATGAGCACTCCGCTCACCATCAAGGTGCGCGCCGCGTAGCTCGCTTCCTGCGGCTTGCGCATGGCGTAGCGCTCGGGACGCGCGGATCGATTCAGGCGCGTCACGCGGATCGCCGCCGCGATGTGCATGATGACGAGTGCCAGCAGCCCCAGGCGCGCCACCCAGAGGAACGCCGGATACTCGCGCAGCTTCTCGGCGTAGTGGTTGAGCGCGTCTTGACCCTGGAAGATCTGCAGATTGCCGGCCAGATGGCCGAGCACGAAAAAGACGAGGCCCAGGCCGGTGACGGCCATGACCAGCTTGGCACCGATCGAAGAGCGCGCAGCGGCGACGATCGACGTCATCGTTCTTCCGGAACCTCCCCGCCCGAATGCGGGTTCGCACTCACGAAGCCCATGGTAATGATTCGGACGCCGACGCGGGACACGGCGACGCACCGGAGAGGTCGGACACCCACTCCATAGATGCGACGAAGCGGCGACGCATGCAACGAAAATCAATGCGGTTGCAAAACCTACGAGGTCGGCGCGTGGTTGGCAACCACCTTGTCGCGCGCCGTGCGCGAGCCTGCACCGAGCATTGTGCGCGCGGCGCGCGCCACGCGTTGAGACCGGTCCCGTGCATCGCCCGTGCGCGGCGCAAAGTGCGCCGCACCGCCGCGCGGCACCTCGGTGGGTGTGCAAGTAGCTGTCGAATCGATACTTGAAGCGTTGACCGGTCACCGCAGCCGTTCGCACCAGGTCCGGGACCGCAGCTGCGCCATTCCTTGCCGGAGAACGCCAAGCCGACGCGCTAGAATGACGCCCTCCCGTCATCCTGCGGGCCGGCGCGCCTCCTCGGGCGCAGCCTCTGGAAGCCTCCTCGTCCTCGCCGGAAATGGAGTCGCCATGACCCGCCTCGTCCTCGCGTGCATGCTGCTCGCGTGCGCGGCAACATCGGCGCGGGCGCAGGACCCACCGCGCGAACCCGAACCTCGCGCCGAGTCCGAACGCGAGATGATGCGCGCGGAGTTCGAGTACGTCGTGCGCCGCTTCGAAGAGATGTTGCCGGCGTGGATGGACAGCGCCGAAGTTCCGGGCCTCTCCCTGGCGTTCGTGTATGACGGATCGGTGTTCGCGGCGCGCGGCTTCGGTGTGCGCAGTCGCGAGACGGGGCTTCCGGTGCACGCGAGCACCGTGTTCGAAGCCGCCTCGCTCACCAAGCCCGTGGTCGCCTACGCGGTGCTGCAGCTGGTCGATGACGGTGTTCTCGACCTCGACGTGCCGCTGTTCGAGTACCTGCCGTACGAAGACATCGCCGGCGACCCGCGGGCGAAGAGCATCACCGCACGCATCGTGCTCAGCCACACGAGCGGCTTCCCCAACTGGCGCCGCGGCCAACCGTTGCGCATCGAGTTCGACCCCGGGGAACGCTTCCAGTATTCGGGCGAAGGCTTCGTGTACCTGGCGCGTGTCATCGAACACCTCACCGGAGAGACGTTGCAGGACGTCGTGCAGCGTCTGGTCTTTGATCCACTTGGGATGACCCACAGCTCGCTGGTGTGGGAAAAGCGTTTCGAGGACGACTACGCCGTCGGTCACGAGGAGGACGGTCGCACCTACGCCAAGCAGCGTCCCGAGAAGGCCAACGCCGCCTCCAGCCTGCACACGACCGCATCCGACTACGCACTCTTCGTCGCTGCGGTGATCAACGGCGAAGGTCTCGAGAAGGCGACCTGGAAGGAGTGGCTGAGCCCGCAGGTCAAGGTGGCCGAGGGCGTCACGTGGGGATTGGGCTGGGGGCTGCAGAGCGTAGAAGGGCGCACGTCCTTCTGGCACTGGGGCCACAACGACGGCTATCGCGCCTTCGTCATTGCCGCTGCCGATCGTCGCATCGCTCTCGTTCTGCTGGCCAACAGCGACAACGGCATGTCGCTCGTGCGCCCGATGCTGGCAAGCGCCGCAGGTGCGCGCCAGCCGGCGCTCGACTGGCTGAACTACGAGAGCTTCAACTCGCCGCAACGCGTGGTGCGCCGCCGACTGCAGGCCAAGCTGCGCGACGAGGGCGTGCAGGCCATGATCGCCGAGTACCGGCAGCTCAAGCGGCACTACCCGGACGAGGCGTTCAGCGAGCCGCTGCTCAACACGCTGGGCTACCAGCTGCTGCGGCAGGAGCGTTTCGACGACGCCATCGAGATCTTCAAGCTCAACGTGCGCGAGTACCCGGACGCCTTCAACCCCTACGACAGCCTGGGCGAAGCGTACATGCGCGCGGGACGCGTGGAGCTCGCCATCGAGAGCTACGCGCGCTCGGTGGAGATCAACCCCGACAACAACAACGGTCACGAGATGCTCAAGCGTCTGCGCGAGAAACTCGAGTAGCGGATGGCGCAGCATCGCATTCTGTCGCTCATTGCGAGCAGCACCGAGATCCTCTGCGCGCTGGGGTTCGAGGATCAGCTCGTGGGACGCTCCCACGAATGCGACTTTCCCGCGAGCGTCGCG
The DNA here is from genome assembly GCA_041613275.1 of Candidatus Krumholzibacteriia bacterium. Lineage (GTDB taxonomy): Bacteria > Krumholzibacteriota > Krumholzibacteriia > JBFJHN01. The sequence goes on from JBFJHN010000166.1 coordinate 3,017, forward strand.
TCGCTGCCGGTCTGCACCGAGGCCAAGCTCGACGCGCGACGGCCGAGCGCACAAATCGACCGTGACGTGCGCGCCATCCTCGAGCGCGCTCTCTCCGTATACCGCGTCGATCCCGACGCCCTCCGCGAGCTGCAACCCACGTGCATCGTGACGCAGACGCAGTGCGAGGTGTGTGCGGTCAGCCTGCGCGACGTGGAAGAAAGCCTGCGTAGCTGGGTCGGCGGACATCCCCAGATCGTTGCGTTGCAGGCCGCGGATCTGCAGGGTGTCTTTGCCGACGTTCGGCGCATTGCCGACGCGCTCGGTTCTCCGGAGCGTGGTGCGCGGCTCGAGGCACGCTTGCGCAATCGCATGAAGAAAATCGAAACGCGCGCCGGGTCGATCGGTGCGCGCCCGCGCGTGGGCTGCGTCGAGTGGATCGAGCCGCTGATGGCGTCGGGGAACTGGATGCCGCAGCTGGTCGAGATGGCGGGAGGCGAGAATCTCTTCGGCACGCCCGGACGTCACGCACCCGACCTGCGCTGGGAAGCTCTGCGTGACGCCGACCCGGACGTCATCGTCGTCCTCCCCTGCGGCTTCGACCTCGAACGCACCTGCGAGGAGATGCCTGCGCTTGCGCGCCAACCGGGGTGGGAATCGCTGCGCGCGGTGCGCGCCGGTCGCGTGGCGCTGTGCGACGGCAACGCCTACTTCAACCGCCCGGGCCCACGGCTTCTCGAATCGCTCGAGATCCTCGCCGAGATCCTGCACCCCGACGTGTTCGACTTCGGTCACCGCAGCCGCGGTTGGCAGCCGTGGTCGGGTGCGTGAGCGGTCCGGTCGCCGGGGTCCCGTCAGTCGAAGTGTCGCGAGTTCCGCCACGCGGTGGCGATCGGCAATCGCATCCCGCGGCAGATCCAGATGGGCTTGTTGTTCTCGTAGGGCATGCAGTCGTTGCAGGTGTAGGTCGTCGCCTGCTGCACCGACTCGAAGCTGGCCTCGTGGTTCTCACGACGGCCGCCGATGACGATGACGACGTCGCCACTGCAGTCGCCCGGTCCCCACGTCCAGTAGCTGTTGTGTCCAGACATGGCGCGCGGGAGTCCGAGCGCGGGTCCGAAGAAGTCGATCGCGCCGGCCTGACCGTAGTTCTGGGTGTAGATGCACGCGCGCGCGCGATCTTCGGCGGGCAGCGTCTCGAACACCCCAGCGACGGTTTCGGCGAGCTCGCGCCAGCCGATGCGATCGGCGAAGAACTGCGGCAGGCGGCCGAGAGCGTGGTTTTCGCCCGACGACGGTCCCAGCCCCAAGCGCGCCTGATAGGCGACGAACGTTTCGATGGGCAGAATGGGCTTGGCCATGGGGGCCATGGCCAGGTTGCTCGCCACGAACACGCCGGTTACGACGGCAGCCACGGCTTGTCGCACGCCGCGGCTTGCAAGGCGCTCGAGCGCACGTGTGCACACGACGCTTCCCGCGGCGAACAACAACGTGTACGACGGCGCCAGGTAGTACGCCTTGCTGTTCTGGGATACGAGGATCACGAAGACGGTGACGAACGCCCAGCCCAAGGCTCGATACGGGCGCCCTGTCGGCAGCGCGAGCAGGAACACCAGCCCCGCGAGCGAAAGCGGCACCGCGAGCGGGTTCATCATGGTGACCTGCGCGAGCGCGAACTCGATGGGATTGAGGTTCGTGATCTTGTAGCGCGTGGCGTTGTCGATGAACTCGAGCGTGGGCCAACCGTGCAGCATCTGCCAGATCACGTAGGGCAGGAAGAGAACGAACGCAATGGCGCCTGCCAGCCACAGCCAGCGCGTGGTGAAGTGCTGCCACTGTCGCGTGACCAGCAGACCAATGACGACGCCCGCGGCCAGGAAGCCGATGCTGAGCTTGTTCTGCAGGCCGACGCCCACCACCAAACCGAACACGAGCCACAGACGCAGCTGCTGCGTGCGCAGGACGCGCACGACGACCAGGAACGCTGCGCTCCAGAACAGGAAGTCGAACGCGTTCATCGACAGGTAGCCGAAGATCGATAGATACACCGGCGCGAGCGCCGTGAGCACGGCGGTCCACACCTGCGCCCACACACCGCCGCCCATCTCGCGCGCCATGCGCAGGGCGAGCACAACCGTTGCCCCGGCGGCGAGCGCCGGAAGCAGCCGCAAGCCCACGATCGACTCGCCAAAGACGCTGCGCGCGAACCACGCCACGTAGCCGACGAACGGGGGATGGTCGACGTAGCCGAAGCCCAGATGTTCGCCGCAGGCCAGGTAGTACAGCTCGTCGCGAAAAACGCCGTAGCCTTGGGCCGTCAACACGTGCAGCAGCGTGGTCACTCCGCCCAGGGCGAACGACAGAACCCACGGGCGCTCGGGGGCGTGCATGGCATACTCCTTGGGTCGTCTCGAACGTCGCGTCGACACTCCGACGGCAGAAGCGCAACCTGATGCTTCGGCGTCGCGTCCCTCCAGGCTACGGGTCTCGAGGACGCCGCGTCCTGAGGGCGGTCTCAAGTCTTCGTCAGGTGTGTCTGAGGTTCCGATGAGGGGGCGGTCTTGGAGCGTTCAGGCCACGGAACGACGCCTTTTCGCGTGGGCGAGTGGCTGTGCGAGCCGCTGTCGTATCGCGTGAGCGCGGGCAACCAGAGCACCCAGGTCGAGCCCAAAGTCATGCACGTGCTCGCGTGCCTGGCCTCGCGCCCGGGTGAAGTGGTCACCCGCCGCGAGCTGTTGGACACCGTCTGGGCCGACACCGTGGTCACCGAGCAGGTCCTCTCACGCGCCATCTCCGAGCTGCGCAAGGTCTTCGACGACGATCCACGCGCGCCGCGCTTCATCGAAACGATCGCCAAGAGCGGCTACCGGCTGCTTCCGCGTGTCGAGAAGCTGCCGAACGGACGCGCCGCCTCGACCGAGCCCCCC
>JBFJHN010000167.1:0-5918 GCA_041613275.1 Candidatus Krumholzibacteriia bacterium
CACGATCCGACAGATGCCAATAACCGGGCGCTGCTGCGAATGATCGAAGCGAACGCGGCCCATCCCTCCAGGTCGAAGCACGTTCACAAGCGCTAGGTTCGCGCAGAAGCCCACCAGTCCGGTGCCAAGGGCGCAGCGCCCTTGCTCCAGCGAGTCTAGAGGTCCGTTCGAAGAACGAGCTTGCCCACGGAACGTCTCGACTGCAGCAAGGCATGCGCTTCGCTCACCGCATGAAACGGGAACGTCTTGCCCAAGAAGGGATGAATGGCACCGCGTTGGACCAAGGCCAGCAGCGCGCGGATCTCGTTGGCGTAGATCTCCACGCGGTCCCAGAGATACACGAGATTGAAGCCGGCAACGGTTCGGTTGGTGCGCGTCATCTGGAGCGGGCTGAAACGTGGAGTGCGAAGATAACGCCAGGCCAGAAGCGGCCAGTTGCGCCGAGCGCCGCGTGGAGTCATCGAGGCGAACCCGTAGACGACGAGACGGCCGCCGTGCCGCAATGCGTCGTACGCGGAGCGCAAGCCTCCGCCGCCCACCGCGTCGAAGACGACGTCCACGCCGCGGCGGTCGGTCAGTCGATCGATGGCGCCCCAGACGCGGTAATCCCTGGAGACCACGACGTCACTGGCGCCGGACTCGACGGCCACGCAACGCTTGTCCTCGCTGCCCACCGTGCCGATGACGCGAGCGCCGAGCGCTCGCGCCAGCTGACACGCGGCCGTACCGACACCGCCGGCTGCCGATTGCACGACGACGGTCTCACCGGCCGCGAGCCGGCCGACGGTAACGAGCCCATGATACGCGGTCAGGAACACGACGGGAAACGCGGCGCCTTCCTCGAAGCTCCATGATGCGGGGAGCTCGCGCACGCGCTCGACCGGGACATTGAGCCGCGTCGTGTAACCGCCGAACCGGGTGACCGCGACGACGCGGTCGCCTTCCGCGAACGTCGTCACGCCCCTGCCGAGCTGCGATACGACGCCCGCGACCTCGAAACCGGGCGTGAAGGGCCGCGGTGGCGCCGCTTGATACAAGCCGAGCCGGCAGAACACGTCGGCGAAGTTCACACCGATGGCAGCGACGTCGATCGCGACCTCACCCTCACCGGGCGCCGCGGGGGTAAAGCTCTCGATCTCCAGCACATCGGGACCACCGATGCGCCGAATGACGATTCGCTTACACATCGCTTCTCCGTGGCTCCAGGGCATCCTCCCTTCGAGCCGAGATACCCGGCATCATGCAGCCAATACGGGTCAGAAGTCTCCCCTGCCGCCGCGTGGACGCGCCGGCGAGTAGCGGATCTCGCCGCCGGGCATGATTTCGATGACGAGCGGTTCACCGGCAGCGATGTCGACGACGGCGTGTATCACGAAAAAGCCGGTCGCGTTTTCGAAGCGTCCGGTTCCACCCACGATGGTCACTTCGATGAACTGCTCCTGGCCATCACCCGGGACGTTGAACCCGAGCTCGTAGACTTCACCGCCCGACACGACGCCGTGGACCTCGTCGCCGTTGACCTGTGTCAGCACCGGGCTCCCCGTGGCCAGGACGGGCACGGAGCAGAACGCGTGCGGATACATCGTCATCACCGTGGCGCTGGTGCCCGTGCCGGGTCCAGTGGGTGTGTAGACTCCGGCCGCGCTCACGCTCCAGTCCCAGGCCGCCGACGCGACGGCGTCGATCCGACCCAATGCGGTCACATGGCCCGTTGCCCGCGCTTCGGCTCCCGCCACCAAGCCACCGCCGCACCCCGCCTCGGCGAAGTGGTTGACGAACCAGCTGAACTCGATGTCGGTGAAAGGCCCCCGGAGCGGCCTCGTTGGCCTGGGGACCTCGGTGACTTCCTCTTCGTTCGCTCCCGCCCCGTGTGATGGGAGCGAGAACCCGTCCTCTCCGACCGGGGCCGTGGGGACGACTGCGGGATCACACCCAATCAATGAAACGGCAATGGCAATCAAGGCCAGCCGCAGAACGTTTCGAACACACATGGAGACCCCCAAGGAAAATGCAAGTCTTGTCAGCGCAACGCACACGAAGACGGCGGCCGAGCATGGCTGCAGGCTGGCGCCCCGGTACGAACTCCGTTGTCGTTTGAAAGCAGGATACCCAGTCGGAGATCCGTGAATCAAGCGACGGCGCGGGTTTGCAGACTGAGCGGTCGTGCGCTGGAGGGAACGCGGGCTCAGGCAAAGGGATACACGGAGTCTTCACGTTTTACCCGTCTCTGACGCCATGTCGTCATCACGGATCGTTCCCATCAGCGAATCGAACGCCCTGCCCGAATTTCGAGAATCAAGTGTTAGACTGCAATCGACGAGCACACGACAATCTCAGCATGCTTGGATCCGATCCCGGCAGTATGAGCGCAGGACACCACTATGCGCTTGTTCCTTCGATTTCTCTGGATCCTGGCGCTCGTCGGGTGCCGCGACGCGCCCAACCTCACGGCACCCGAGAGCGGGCGTAAGGCAGCGCAGCTCGACGGGCTGCCCAACCTGATCGTGGAGTCGTTCACGGTTCCCTCCGAGGTCGCTCCGATGCAGTGCGTGGGCGGCGCGATCTCGATCGTCGTACGCAACAGCTCGGACACCAACGCGTCCCAGACCTTCAGCGTTGGCGTCTACATCTCGCCCGACTCGGCCATCACCTACGGGGAAGCTCTCTTGGTAGGCGGGCGAACGGCGGTGCGCGGCCTTGCGCCCGGCGGGCGCGTATCGGTGCAGTTTGGCAGCACACTGCACGTCCCCGCAGAGGTTCCGCAGGGGCAAGCCTACCTGGGCGTTCTCATCGACGAGCTGGACGCCGTGCCGGAATCCGACGAGGCCGACAACACGTCCGCTCGGCGTGTCGCGGTGCGGGCTCCTGACGTAACGCCGCCTCCGAACTTGACGATCACCTCCTTCAACGGGCCGACGACCGTCGTCACGGGTCAGCGCATCGGTAGCGTGATCTCGACCACGGTTCGGAACAGCGGCGCGGGTCCAACGGGCTCGGGGTTCTACGTCGGGCTGTATCTCTCGAGGGATTCGCTCGTCACCATTGCGGATACCAACATCAACCGCCAAGGGCCCGCCATCGATGGTGGTTCCTTCCGCTGCAAACTCGATCCGTCGGCATCGAACTTGGTCCGGCCGGCCACGTGGATCCGGGTGCCATCGGACTATCCACCCGGCCGCGCGTATCTGGGCGTGATCGTCGATGATCGAGGCACGGTTCGCGAGTCGGACGAGAGCGACAACGTTGCGGTCCTCCCGGTCGACGTGGTGGCCGCTCCTCAGCCGACGCCGGTAAGTCTGCGCGTCGTGTCGCTCATTGGGCCTGTGTGCGTCACACCGGGGCAGGCCATCGACGATTCGACCCAGCTCGTGATTCGCAACGACGGTCCGGGTGATGTTCGATCGGGGTTCCAGGTGGGGTTGTTCGTTTCCCCGGATGCGCTGATCAGCACGTCCGACGCACGGCTCGTCGGAGGCTTGGTCCGCGTCGAGATGCTCGAGGCCAATCGGATCTTTCGCGTTCCGTTCACGGGCCTGCAGATCCCCACGGAAGTATCCGCAGGAGACATGTTTCTCGGCGCAATCGTGGACGAACTCCGGGAGCTCGACGAGAACACCAGAGCGGACAACACGGGCGCGACGCCACTGACCGTGCGCGAGCGCAGCTGCAGCATCGTCAACGTGCAGCTCGAGATTCAGCCGGGCCGCAAGAACAAGCAGCTGCGCTGCGCGCCACGCAACAAGTTTGCTCTCGCCTTGCTGGGAACTCCAGAGTTCGACGCCACGCGCGTCGACCACACGACCGTTCAGTTCGCAGGCGCGCGTGAAATCCATCGAGACCCGAAGACGGGCGGCCCGCGGCGACACGAGAAGGACGTCGACGGTGACGGGAGCATGGACCTCTTGTTTCACATACGGCTGGGCGACACGACGCTCGAGTGCGACTCCAAGGTGGGGTACTTGAGCGGCGAGACCTTCGCTGGGGAGCGCGTCCACGGCGAAGTACCGCTGCAGATGCGCGTACGGACCGACGCGAACGGCGCCCCGCTCGAGCCGGTGCTCGATTCCTTCCTCCCGGATCCAGAGCCCATCTCCGGACGGCCCTGAAGCCGACACGGCGTCAGCGGAGAACGATCAGCTTGCGCGTTCCGTCGTGGTCGGTCGTGACGAGTCGTGAAACGTAGACGCCGCTGGACACCGCTTGCCCTGCATCATCTCGCCCATCCCAGACGACCGTGTGGTGGTCGCGCTCCAACCAGGCGTCGATCAACGTGCGCACCTTGCGACCGGCGACATCGTAGATGCACAGCTCCACGTGGCCCGCGTGGGCCAGGTCGAACGACAGGAGCGTCATCGGGTTGAACGGGTTCGGAACGTTGGGGTGCTGCCGGGTGACGATGGAACGTGCTGCACCCGTCTGAGGCGGATCCCAAGCGTCCGTGTTCGGGTCGGGATCGCGCTGGCACTCGAGCGGAAGCGCGCCCCGCAAGATCGTCTGCGCCAGGTCCATTTCGGAAAGTCCGGGCGGTGCGCCCGAGGGTTCGCGTGTATCCGCCCAAGAGAATCCCATGACCACCGAGTTCCACGCTCCCGACGCGTCGGCCTTGGCAACGACGGCGCCGTCTGCGAGGGTGCCATCCTGACCATAGCGATGCGTGACGACAGCGGGGGCGACGGCGTCGAGCGCGTCGTACCGGGCGCGCGCAACCCGGGAGCGGCCCGACCATCCGGTCACCCATGATTGGCAACGGAACGACTGCAATGAGAGCCGATCCCCCGTGAAATCCGACGTGGCTCCACGCGCCCAGGTGAAGCGGGCGTCCCCAGCCACATCCGGGTTCGGCGCAACGGTCTGATTCTCCGACACGAGCGTGACGCCGAAGTCCTGCGCGAGCGCCGCCTCCTCGAGAGCCTCGCCGACGTTGTCGCCCAGCAGCCAAAGCGTCGCGCCGCCTGCGGCGCTCTGAGAGGCTTGCGCCAACCAGTCGCGATACCAGCGCACCTGATCGAAAAAGCGTTCGTGGTCACTGCCATCCGGGAACGCGTAGTAACGAATACGGCCGCTCTCCTGGATGATGAGAGCGTAGCCTCGCGCTTGCTCAACGGTGGCGCGTCCAGCGATGTGGCCGTTCGTTGCCCCCCCCAAAGGGCCGTTGTGATCGTAGACGTCGTAGGTGCCCGCATAGCCCAACGCGTCCAGCGTGTACATGAAGCTGGTGCGGTTGGCGGGCCCGCTCCGGCGCTCGCCGTTGACCATCTGCGAGTACAGGATGCAGGTGCGCTGACGCGAGTTCGCCCGCTCCCCCGCTGTGGGCTCGAGCTTGCCGGAGGGATGCTGCTCGATCCGGGCCAGGTAGGCTGGATCCCAATCGATCGTCGGCAAGAAGCTGACCTCGAGCAAACCCCCGAGGTCGGCTTCGGCCTGAGCCACCGAGACGGGGACGTCCACCAGGCCCGGCGGGTTGGAGGAAAAGCCTCCCGAAGCGTCCTGAGCCGTCCAGCAGTACACCATCACGTCGCCGTCGCGGAAGTAGTCGTCGTCGAGGTCGACGAACCACCAATCGCGCCTGTACTCGCTCGTCCCGCTGCGCGTCGCGGGCACCTGGAAGAAGCCGTTCGCTCCCACCGACAAGGGCGGCGGCGCCTTGCCGTGGTGCGGTCCAGCGATGATGGCACCGTAAAGGTCGACCCGCGTCACGCCACCTGCGTCGCGTTGATCCACCACGTGGACCACGATCGAGTCACGCGTGTTGGCCGTCCAGGTTCCCACCTCCCGACTTTGCATGTCGAGAATCGTCGACGCAAAATCACAGGTGCCGAAGCGGTCGGTGCTCGGCGTGAAGTTCTCGCCCCAGAAGGGGGGGCTCGGCTCGCTCGCGAACGCGTCCTGTGCGTTCCATCGCGCTCCGAGATCGTCGA
>JBFJHN010000168.1:0-5903 GCA_041613275.1 Candidatus Krumholzibacteriia bacterium
ACCGACAGATATCCCTTGCGCGCGTGTGTTTCGTCGTAAACCGGGCGCAGGATCTCGGCCGCGGTGTGCGCCACCTCACGGATCAGCATCCAGCCGATCTCGTCCTCGGTCGCGCTCGGGTTCTCGTCGATCAGCCGATCGAGCACGGGGATCCAGCGATCGCGTCCGCTCTGGACCGCCTGGTAGACGATCACCGGATTCGATGTGGCGCCCACCGCACCCTCGGCCACCGCTTCGGCCAGCTCGGTGGGATCACACGAGTCGTTCCAGAAGTCGACGCCGAGCCGCGTGGTCAAGCGCATGTTCGAGACGACCATCAGCTTTTTCCCTCCGGAACGTGTTCGGTGAGCTGTCGAACGTAGTCCCAACCCATGCGGGCATAGTGCAACGGCTCGGAGCGCTGGGGATCCTGTTCGGCCTCGACGACCAGCCAGCCGCGATAACCGCGCTCGCGCAGCAAGTCCAGCATGGGCGCGAAGTCGATGCCGCCGTCGCCGGGCACCGTGAAAACGCCCGCACGCACGGCGGTCGAAAAGCTGTGGCGCTCGGCGCGCGCACGCATGAGCACGTCGGGCCGCACGTCCTTGAGATGCACGTGGGCGACGCGATCCACGTGGTCGCGCAGCACGGCAAGCGGATCGGCATCGGCGAACGTCAGGTGTCCCGTGTCGACCAGCAGATCCATTTCGCGTGTTCGCCGCATGAGCGTGTCGATCTCTTCGCGGTTCTGGATCACGGTACCCATGTGATGGTGATACGCCATGCGCATGCCGGCCTCGCGCGTCCGTTGGGCCAGGCGCTCCAGGCCTTCGGTCAGCCGCTGCCAGTCATCATCGTTCAGGGAGCCTTCGCGAGCGTCGAACTGTAGCGCCCGGTCCGGATCGTCGTAGATGCGACCCGTGCACTCGGCCACGATGACGACCTCGCTCCCCAGACGCCGCAGCAGATCCACGTGGGCTTCGTAGTCGCGCCGCTCGGCCTCGAAGTCGCGCTCGAGGAGGTGCAGGCTGTGCCAGCCCGAGACGAGCTGCAGGTCGTAGCGGTCGAGCAGGAAGCCGAGCGTGTCGGCGCTGCGAGGGAACTTGTGCCCCAGCTCGCTGCCCGCGTAGCCGGCTTGCTTCATTTCGGCGAGGCAGCGCTCCAGCGGGATGTCTCCGCCGAGATCCCGAAAGTCGTCGTTGCTCCACACGATGGGGTTGATGCCGATGCGCACCGGCCAGCCGTTCGAACGATGACCGTTGCCGCCACCGTTGCGGCTGCGTGCGCTGCCGTTGTGGCGGCGACCGTCGCGGCCGTTGCCGCGATTCTCGCTGTCGTGCTTTAGCTCACTGTGATCGCTCATGCGGCTCTCGCTTCCGTGCGAGCGCGTCGATGCGTGCTCAGTAGTAGAAGTTCCGCTTGGCGCGCGCTTCTTCGTAGCGTGCGCGTTCCGTGCGCACCGTTTCGAGGTCGGAGACCTCGGACATCGGGACGTCCCACCAAGCGAACCCGGGCACGGGTGCAGGCTCGACGCGCACGTGGACGAGGGCGCTTCGCGTGTCAGCCCGCGCCGCGCGCAGGGCTGCAACCAGCTCGCGCTCGCTGTTGGCGCGATACGCGGTCAGGCCCAGGCTGCGCGCGTTGTTGGCGAAGTCGATGCGCAGCAGCTCGCCCTCGAGACGGCGCGAGCCGTTGCGGCGCCGAAACTCGTTGCCGAAGCTCTCCCCCCCACAGGCGCGCTGCAGACCGTGGATGCACTGGTAGCCGCCGTTGTCGACCAGAACGACGGTGATCTTCAAGCCCTCCTGCAAGGAGGTCACGAGCTCGCTGTGCAGCATCAAGTAGCTACCGTCGCCGAGGAAGGCGTACACGTCGCGTCCGGGATACGCGAGCTTGACGCCCAATGCCCCCGCAATCTCGTAGCCCATGCACGAGTAGCCGTACTCCGAGTGGTAGTCGGCGGGGTGGCGCGAACGCCACAGCTTGTGCAGGTCCCCCGGCAGCCCGCCGGCTGCGTGCACGATCGTGGCGTTCTCGTCGACGTGATCGTTGAGAATCTGAATGACCTGCGCCTGCTGGAGCGCCGGTGACTCTTCATGTGAGCTGGATCGTTCGCGCGGGGCTGCCACCGTGGACGGCTGGGTGATCTTGCGGTGCTCGCGCTCCCATTCGGCGCGCGCGTGCGAGATCGAAGAGTCGTAACCCGATTCGATGCGGTATCCCTCGAGCGCCGCGTGCAGCTCCAAAAGGATCGTGCGGGCGTCGCCCACGAGCGGAATCGCGCCGTGCTTGTGCGCGTCGAACGCGTTGATCTGAATGCTGGCGAAACGAACGTCGGGGTTCTGGAACAACGTCTTGGACGCCGTCGTGAAGTCCGAGAGCCGCGTGCCGACGAGCAAGACGAAGTCGGTGTCGTAGGCAACACGGTTGGCAGCCAGCGTGCCCGTGGCGCCGATGGCGCCGAGGCAGCGCGCGTGACCGTCCAGCAGCGCACCCTTCCCGGCTTGGGTGACGCCCACGGGAATACCCGTTTGCATGGCGAAGTCGGCGAGCGCGCCGGTGGCGTCCGAGTAATGCACCCCACCGCCGGCGATAATGAGCGGCCGCTGCGCGCTGTGTATGGCTTCGACGACGGCGAGCATGTGAGTCGAGTCACACATCGGGCGTGTGACGCGGTACACCTTCTTGTCGAAGAAGTTCTCGGGATAGTCGTAGGCCTCGGCTTGCACGTCCTCCGGCAGGCAGATCGTCACCGCGCCCGTTTCCGAAGGCGAGGCGAGCACGCGCATGGCCTCGGGCAACGCGGTGAGGATCTGCTCGGGACGATTGATCCGATCCCAGTAGCGCGACACCGGCTTGAAACAGTCGTTCACGCTGATGTCCATGCTGTGCGGATTCTCGAGCTGCTGCAGCACCGGCGCCGGCCAGCGATTGGCAAAGATGTCGCCGGGCAGGAGCAGCACGGGCAGACGGTTGATCGTCGCCGTCGCAGCACCGGTGACCATGTTCGTTGCGCCCGGTCCCACGGACGTCGTGCATGCGAGCGTGCTCAGTCGACGACGTGCCTTCGCGAACGCCGTCGCCATGTGCACCATGCCCTGCTCGTTCTTGGGTTGGTAGAAGGGCAGCTCCTCGCCGCCCTGTTCCTCGAGGGCCTGGCCCAGCCCCGCCACGTTGCCGTGACCGAAGATGCCCGCAACACCGCAGATCAGTCGGTGCTCCACGCCATCGCGCTCGACGTACTGCTGCTTCAGGAAACGCACCAGCGCCGCAGCCATCGTCATGCGCACCGTCGAACGGCTCATCCTCGGCCCCCAGATCCATTGCGCTTGCTGCCGTTGCGTTTGACGGAGCTCCGGCTGCTTCCCGCGTTCCCACCAGCGCGTTTGCGCGGGCTGCGTGCGGCTGTCGTGCCTGTCGCCTTCTTGCGCGTGCTTCCCGAGCTCTTGCTCGTGCTTTTCCCCGTGGTCTTCCGCGTGCTCTTGCGCGTCGTGCGCTTCCGTGACGTCGGGGTGCCTCCGCCGCCCTTCGCGCCCTTGCTCGACGTGGACGTTGGCGTCGTGCTCGAAGGCGACGACGGGGAACGCGTCCACGGGCGACGGACGTCGGACCCGTCGGCTTCGCGACTGGTGTACGGGACGTCCTGGGGCTCCCACACGCCCGACTTGGCGTCCAGGACCCATTCGTGATCCGGGGTGAACTCGAAGCCCTCGTACGGATTGTCGGCGAGATGACGCACGATCCACAGGTAGTACATGGCGTAGCCGGGCGCGGCGACCTGGGCGTGATCGTGCATGCCAGGAATGAGCAGCGTGTCGAACTGCTGCACCTTGAAGACGTCGTCCCCCACTTCGCCATGGCCGTAGCCCTTTGGCTGGTTGAAGCGGTAGTGGTAGTTCTCGGGCTGCGCATGATGGTGCGGCGGATAGCTCGACCAGCGACCGGGGTAATTGATGACCTCACCCAGCACCAGGTTCGACTCGGGACGGAGGCCGCGATCGAAGATCTGCCGGACGTTGCGCAGACACGCCCCCTGCGCCAATCCCAGACCGCGATATTCCGGCTCGACGTCGTGCGGCAGGAACAGACGCGGCGCGAACTCGTTCTCGTTGGTCACGGCGATGAACGCCCACTCCACGAGATCGCTCTCGGCGCGCAAGCGAACGCGCGTGTTGGGTCCCACGTGCAACGCGGTCGGACCCTCGTCGAACAGGGTATCCCGGCGCACGACGTGCTCCTCGTCACCCCAGGCAACCGTCGCCCGACCGTGCAGCAGCACCCACACGCACTCCTTGTGCAGCGCTTGCTCCAACCGCTCGCCAGAGCGGAAGACGTGGATGCCGAAGTCCATGCCGGCTTCGAGGCTGCCGTCTTTCTCGCTCAAGATGCGGTTGTAACCGGGACGGAAGCCGCCACGATGCGACGTGATCAGCTGTTGAGTCTTCGTCGCGCTCTTCATGCTGGGACTCCCTCCCGGTACGATCGTCAAGCCGCGTCGACGCTCATCGCCGACTCGTTCACCGACACCGGGCGATTCTCGGCACACGACAAGCGAGCCGCCTGTGCCAGCAACACGGCCTGCAGGCCATCCTGGCCGTTCACCGTTGGAGCGCGCGCCGCGCGGACGCACTCCACGAACTCTTGCATCTCGGCCACGTACGATTCTCGATAGCGTTCCAGGAAAAAGAGCTGCGGCTTCTCGCGCTGCTGCCCCTTGCCGTTCCAAGCCTCCACATGCGTCGGCGTGCGATTCGGAACCGTGAGACAGCCACCACGCCCGAACACCTCGATGCGCTGGTCGTAGCCGTAGATCGACCGCCGCGCGTTGTCGATGCAGCACAGAGTCCCGCTCGCGAAGCGAAGGATGACGACGGCGGTGTCCACGTCGCCCGTCGCTGCGATGGCGGCGTCGTGACAGCTGCCGGTGGCGAACACCTCGACGACGGGTTCGCGCACCAGGTGCCGCGCCATGTCGAGATCGTGAATGGTCATGTCCATGAACAGTCCGCCCGAGACCTTGATGTACTCGACGGGCGGCGGTTCCGGATCGCGGCTCGTGATGCGCACCATCTGCAGCGTGCCGATCTCGCCCGCATGAGCGCGCGCCGCCAGCGCCTTGAAGTCCGGGTCGAACCTGCGGTTGAAGCCCACCTGCAACATGACACCGGCCCTGTCGACCGCCCGCAGCGCTTTGCGAATGCGTTCGAGATCGTGATCGACGGGCTTCTCGCAGAAGACGTGCTTCCCAGCTGCTGCCGCCGCGCCAATGATGCGCGCGTGCGTGTCGGTCGAAGAGCAGATGACCACCGCATCGACGTCGTCGCGCTTCATCACCTCACGGAAATCGGCCACCGCGTCCTCGGCGCCGCTGGTCGCCGCCGCGGCGCGTGCGCACACCAGGCGCGGGTCGGCCACCACCACGACGCGAGCGCGTGGAATGTGCCTCGAAATGTTCTGGGCGTGCAGCATCCCGATGCGACCCGCACCGATGACGCCAAGACGCAGCTCCTCGCTCATGAACGACTTCTCTCCACAACGAGGCACCACAAGAACGCTTCGGTTCGTGGATGAACCGCGCAAAGCAGATCCACACCCCGGAGAGCGGGAAGCGTTCCAACGTCCGTTCGTCGTACTGCGTCTGGATGCGGGTCGGCGTACGAGCCGGGAGGGAAGAAGAGCTAAGGGCGCAAGAGAAGGAGCTTGCTCGACGCCGTGTTTGGCGTGCTCGTAGCACGCGCGTGAGCCGTGACGCGAACGAGGTACGCCCCGTTGGGCGTGCGTCGTCCGTCGGACGTGCGACCGTCCCACGTCAACACGTGCGTGCCGACCGGGAAGAAGCCTTGATCGCCGCGCTCGATCGTGCGCACGCGCGCGCCACGGACGTCATACACATCCACCCGCAGGCGCGATTCCATATCGAGTTG
>JBFJHN010000169.1:0-5902 GCA_041613275.1 Candidatus Krumholzibacteriia bacterium
GCGCGCGCCGGCGTTGCCGCCCGCCGCGGCCGGCGCGGCCGCCGGCGTGGACGTCGCGTTCTTCGCCGGGGTCTCCGTCTTCGCGGCCGGTGCGGCGCCCGCGGTGCCGCCCGCGGCTCCCGGTGCCGGCAGCTCGAACTGGGCACGGATGCGCGCGTCGATTTCCTGGCGGATCTTGGGGTTCTCCTTCAGGAAGACCTTGGCGCGCTCGCGACCCTGCCCCATCTTTTCCTCACCGTACGCCAGCCAGGTGCCGCTCTTCTCGATGATGCCCGTCGATACGCCGAGATCGATGACGTCGCCCAGGTAGCTGATGCCCTCGCCGTAGATGATGTCGAACTCGGCGATGCGGAACGGCGGCGCCACCTTGTTCTTGACCACCTTCACCTTGGTGCGGTTGCCGACGATGCTGTCGCCGTCCTTGAGGTTGGCGATGCGGCGGATATCCAAGCGGACCGAGCTGTAGAACTTGAGCGCGTTGCCGCCGGTAGTGGTTTCGGGGTTACCGAACATGACGCCGATCTTCATGCGGATCTGGTTGATGAAGATGACGCAGGTGTTGGTCTTGCTGACCACACCGGCCAGCTTGCGCAGCGCTTGCGACATGAGCCGGGCCTGCAGGCCAACGTGCGTGTCCCCCATCTCGCCCTCGATTTCGGCGCGCGGCACCAGCGCGGCCACCGAGTCGATGACGATGACGTCGATGGCGCCGCTTCGTACCAGCACCTCGACGATATCGAGCGCCTGCTCGCCGGTGTCGGGCTGCGACACCAGGAGATTGTCGACGTCCACGCCCAGCTTGCGCGAGTAGACGACGTCGAAGGCGTGCTCGGCGTCGATGAAGGCCGCGATGCCGCCCGTGCGCTGCGCGTTGGCGATGATCGACTGGGCCAGCGTGGTCTTGCCGGATCCTTCCGGCCCGAAGATCTCGACGACGCGGCCGCGTGGCACACCGCCGACGCCCAGCGCGACGTCGAGCGCGAGGCTGCCGGTGGAGACGACCTCGACGCCTTCTTGCTGCTGGCCTTCGCCCAGCTTCATGATGGACCCGTCGCCGAACTGCTTGCGGATCTGCGCGACAGCCAGCTCCGCCTTGGAGTTCTGCGTGTCCTTGGGATCGCCCTTCTTGGCGGACGCCTGTGCTTGCTTCATGGCCCCGAATCTCCTTCGGTCTTGAACACACTCCATCCACGCGTCCCCACGTGGGGGAAGCCCCGCGGCCCGCCTTGATGTTGACGTCGATCGTGGCCTACGTCGAAGCGACGCAGGGTCCGGCACGTGGGCTCAACCCCGACCCACGCTCGGCACCCGGTGGAACACGCCAGACTAGCACGCGCATCCACACCCTGCAACGCGCAGCTTGCGCCCCCCGGCGGACCACGTGGGTGCAGCAAGCTGTTGATCGACAAGGCGTTGGGGAGGTGTGCCGGCGCCGCGCACGGAAGCGTCCCGGGCACGCACGATCGCCGTGGCGGAGGCGTGCACGGTCGAGGTGGGAGACGGGATTCAAGCGCTGCGCCAAGCATGCGAGGCGCTACAATGCCGGGCGTGGATGCGCTCATTCGACTCGTCGTCGTGCTCTTCGTGCTCTTCCTGCTGCTGCCGCTGTTCGACCAGCGTGTGCGCGGCCGCTACAACCGCCAACGGTTCGTACAGGTGGTGGTCGTTTCAGTGGCGCTTTTGGCCTTCCTGGTGTGGTGGGAGCTGCGCTAGGCGCGTGTCACGCGACCGCACTTGCGCGCGAGCGCCCGAAGGTATTTCTTGCACACGTGGATCGCGCCTGCCCAAAGAAGCTGCGTCGTCCCGCAGCGCCCTCTCACCGACAGCACCCGCTCCGTGACACCGACGCCCGGGGGTTCACTCGCGAACGCACGCAGGTCCGGCGCGCGCCATGTCCGGCACCTTGTTCGTTCTCGACGCCGACCTGTCGGGAATCAACGCCTATCTCTTCGCCAGCCTGCGCATGCGCGGCTGGCGCGTGCGCGTGCGTCCCGTCGGGGTCGATCCCTCGTGGAAGTGGCCCGTCGCGCTCGGAGCCTTCGCGCTGCCGCGTTGGCGCTGGAAGCGTCGCTACCATCGCGCTCTGGCGCGGCGCGCGCGCACGAAGGCGGGCCTGGGCCAACGCACCGTGCGGTGTTCGCGGCTTCTCGAACGCGACGCCGGACCCGACGACGTGCTCCTTGTCTTCGGCACGCTGTTCGCGCCCACGCAGCTGCGCTGGACGCGGCCCTACGCGGTGTTCAAGGACTACACGACGGCCTTGGCGCGGCGCGCCGACCCCGCCGCGCTTCCCGTGCACGGTTCCGACCTCCAACGTTGGATGCAGCAGGAGCGCGAGACGTGCCGGCACGCCGGAGTGGTGTTCACCGCCAGCGACAACACGCGACGCTCGCTGATCGACGACTACGGCGTGTCGGCACAAAGGGTCGTCACGGTGGGCGAGGGGTTGTGCTTCGACGCGCTGCCAGATGCGCCGGAGCGTGGCCTGCGCGCTCCCGGACGTGGGAGCGTGCTGTTCGTCGGCCGTGATTTTCACCGCAAGGGCGGCGATCTCGTCCTGCGAGCGTTCGAACACGTGCGCGCGCGTTGTCCGGGCGCACGTCTGACGTTGGCCGGGTTCGACACGCCGCGGCCGCGCCACGACCGCGGCGACGTCGACTGGCGCGGGCCCATCTCCGATCGCGCTTGCCTGCGTGCGCTGTACCGCAGCGCCGACGTCTTCGTCATGCCCTCGCGCTGCGAACCGTTCGGGTTGGTCTTCCTGGAAGCCATGGCGCACGGCTTGCCATGCGTCGGCGTGCGGCGCGACGCCATGCCCGAGATCATTGCGGACGGCGTCACCGGCTATCTCATCGAGCCCGGCGACCACGAAACGCTCGCGGTACGTCTCATCCAGCTGCTCGCGCGCCCGCAGCGGGCGCGCGCGATGGGCCGTCACGGATACCAGCGTGTCGCGACGCGCTTCCTGTGGTCGCATGTGGTCGAGCGGATGCACCCGCATCTTGACGCCCTGCGTCCGTGCTAAGCTTCGCGCAGGCGCGACGCAACGATCCGGACCTTCGGGAGGCATCGTGGACTGCTTGTTCTGCCGTATCGCGAGCGGACAGGTTCCGAGCAAGAAGGTGTACGAGGACGAAGAGGTCGTGGCCTTCGAGGACATCAACCCGCAAGCGCCGGTGCACATGCTCGTGATTCCGCGCAAGCACACACCGACGCTGAACGACCTCGGGCCCGAGGACGACGCCACCCTGGGCCGCCTGCACCGGGTCGCGGCAGAGCTGGCGCGGGATCGCGACCTCTCAGAGCGCGGCTATCGCGTGGTGATGAACTGCAACGAGGAAGCTGGCCAGACCGTCTTCCACATTCACCTGCATCTGCTCGGCGGCCGTCGGATGAAGTGGCCACCCGGTTGACATCCGGGAGCAGGGCGGGACGAGCCATGAGCGACGGAACCCACAAACGCGAGCGCGTGCCGATTCGCGTCGGTGCAACGTATCGCAAGGGCGTGGAGCCGGAGCCCGAGCACTTCCACGTGGGGCGTGTGACGTACGACGTGGTCGAGATCCTCGACCGCTGGTACCAGGGACCGCGCCGCGCCGGCGGGTCGGTGCTGCACTACTACAAGGTGCGTTCCCGCGGCGCGTCGGTGTTCTTGATTGCGTACGATCAGGGCGTCGACGCGTGGTTCCTCGTTCAGTCCTTCGGTCCCGAGTCCCCCGCCTGAGCACGATCCGCGCTCGACCGGGACTCCCGCAGCGGGAGTGCTACCGAGAGCGGAGCCCGGGTGCAGCCGAGCCAGGGTCAGTCGCCCGGATTGGGGCCGGCAGGCGAGCCGGCAGGCGGATCCGCGGGCGGATCGGCGTCGCGGCGCGTCCAGCGGGCGGCGTCGCGATGGGTGTACTTGTGCAGCACGCGCTCGAAGGCATCGGACATGTCGATGTGCAGCGAGTTGCACAGACAGGTGAGGACGAAGAGGATGTCGGCCACCTCGAGCGCGATGTCGCCTTCGGGCTCCTCGACCTTCTTGGGCTTGTGTCCGTAATGATGGTTGAGCTCGCGCGCCAGCTCGCCGACCTCTTCGCTCAGTCGCGCGAGCATCGACAGCGGCGGCCAGTAGCCTTCCTCGAACTGCGAGATCCACGCGTCGACGCGCTGTTGCATCTCCGGAAGCGTCAGGCGCGGGTTGCGCGAGTCGCGGCGGTCGCTCGAATCGCTCGGCGGCTTCGAGGTCATGCGGGATCTCCCACGGGAAGTCCAAGCAGGTGGCGTCGCACCATGTCCAACGCCAGGTGACAGGAGATCTCGCGATTGTCCTCGCGGCGCGCGGTGAGCTGGAGTCGGCGCGACCAGGCGCCGCGGGCGGAAGCGAGCGCCAGAAAAACGAGACCCACGGGCTTGTCGGCTGTGCCGCCGCCCGGTCCCGCGACGCCGGTGATCGCAAGGCCCAGGTCCGACGCGGCCCGCGCGCGGGCACCGCGCGCCATCGCGAGCGCCACCGGAGCGCTCACCGCGCCGTGCGCGTCGAGGAGTTCCTGCGGAACCTCCAGCCACGCGCGCTTCGTGCGGTTGGCGTAGGTCACGAATCCGCCCACGAAGACGTCGCTGCTTCCGGCGATCTCGGTGATGCGTGCGCCGAGGAGCCCCCCGGTGCACGACTCGGCCACCGCGAGCTCGAGCTCCCGCTGCCGCAGCATCCGTTGTACGACCTCGGCCAGCGGCACGCCGTGCTCTTCGCTGTAGACGTACGCACCCACCGTTTCGCGCACGTCACGTACGGCCGCGTCGAACTGCGCCGAGCGTCCCGTCTCGTCGCGCAGGCGCACGTCGACGCCACGCGTCGACGGATAGAACGACCACGCAACCTCCGGATACCGGTCGAGCACCGGCAGCAAGCGCTGCGCGAGCGCCGACTCGCCTTTCCCCGCGGTGCGGAACTCCGCCGTACGCGCGCGCGAGGCAGGCACGAACTCGTGCAGATGCGGCAGCACACCCTGCTCGAGCATGGCGTGCATCTCGGCCGGGACGCCGGGAAGGACGAACACGTGCGCGCCGTCGCGCTCCCAGTGCACCCCCGGCGCGCTGCCCACCGGGTTGTCGATCTTGCGCGCCGAGCGCGGCAGGTAGGCCTGCTTGCGGTTGACCTCGGGCATCTGCATGCCGCGAGCCGCCCAACGCTGGGCCATGTCGTCGAGCGTTGCCGCATCGAACTCGAGCGGATCCTCGAACATCTCGGCCAGCGCTTCTTTGGTGAGGTCGTCCGGCGTCGGGCCGAGACCCCCCGTGACGATCAGCACGCGCGTGCGCGCGAGCGCGCCGCGCGCCGCATCGCGGATCTCCTCAGGACGATCGCGCACCTGCGTGACGCGCCCGACGTGCAGGCCGCATCCGGCGAGCTGTTGGGCCACGTGATCCGAGTTCGTGTCGTTGCGCAGTCCCGAGACGATCTCGTCGCCGACGACGAGGATTTCGACGTCCATCACGACCCCCGCGGCTCGCCGCCCACCGCACCCAGGCGCGTGCGCGGCTTGCCGTAGCGCCTCAGGAGCGGCTTGCGAAACACGAAGAGAACGAGCCCTGCAGCGCCGATCACGAGCGCGTGCCAGGCGCGCAGCTGCATGTCCGGCCACAGGCGCAGCGCCAGCTGCACCCCGAGGAACGCGTACACGCCGGCCACGACGTCGTCCATCATGACCCCCCAACCGCCGGGCAAGCGTTCGCTCCGGCGCCCCGGCGGCACCTTGACGATGTCGAAGAAGCGAAAGAGCACGAAGCCCAGCAGCAGCGTCGCCGCGTTGATCGGTGCGCCGGTCAGCGTGATGACCATGCCGCACACCTCGTCCACGACCGCGGCCGACGGATCCGGACCGTAGAGGCGCTCCATGCGCCCGCAGGCCCACACGCC
>JBFJHN010000170.1:0-5897 GCA_041613275.1 Candidatus Krumholzibacteriia bacterium
CGATGAGCAGCGTGCCAGCCGACAGGCCGACGTCCGGATCGCCCTGGATGAGGATGCCGCCGTCTCCAACACCTTCGATGGAGTCGGCCAGACCCGTGTCCGGATTGATGGTGACGACGAGGTTCTCCGAGCCCAGCGGAGCATGGCCGGTCGGCGTGAACACGCCGGTAGCCGTAAGCGTGCTGGACGTGCCGTTGTTGGCGATGAAGTCGCCGCCGATGGGGGCGCCGAAGATCTCGCGCGCGATGTTCCCCGGCTGCCCGTTCTCGAGCGTGATGTTGAACAGCGTGCCGTCGCCGGCGAACTTGTGCGTCAGCCGCACCTCGCCCGCATCGCGCTCGGCCATGACGTCGATCCCCAGGTTGTTGATCGCCTGGATGAGCTCGTCGATGCGTGAGTCGGCACCCAGGCCGCGCACGGTGTGGCGCTCGTTGTTGTTGAGCACGATGTCGAACTCGTACTGCGTGACGCCCATGGACATGAGCGTTTCCGAGCCCGTGAGCGGAACGCCGGCGGTGTTCGAGCCCAGCGCGGTGCTCTGCGTGGAGTTCGTTCCGGTCAACGTGACCTGGTGCTGGCCGCCGGCGCCGTCGGCCGCCATGCCCTGCACGGTCAGAACGCCCGTCGTCCCCGCGGAGTTCAAGCTCGCGGTGCTGGACGTTGCTGCGGCGTTGAGGTTGGAGTCGAGCGAGACCTCGGTGGTGGCGCGACCCGGGATGGAAACACCGAATGGCAGGCGCAGATCCTCGATGGGCGAGCCCGTGGGGATGCGGCCGTCGTCGTCGGCCAGCCAGCCCTGCACGATGTGGCCGGTTCCCCGATTGACCATGTTGCCCTCGGAGTCCAGCGTGAAGTTTCCGGCGCGCGTGTAGAAGTTGCTGTCGCCGTCGCTGACGACGAAGAAGCCCTGCCCCTCGATCGCCAGGTCGGTGACGATGCCGGTCTCTTGAAGCATTCCCTGCCCCTGCTTCGTGTGGATGCTCGCGACCTCCATCCCGAGACCCACCTGAACCGGGTTGATGCCGCCGCCACCGCCGACCGAGGGCGGCGTCGAACCTCGCAGCGTCTGCACCAACGCCTCGCGGAACGTCACCTGACCGGTCTTGAATCCGATCGTGTTGGAGTTGGCGATGTTGTTCCCCACGATGCTCATGCTGAACAGGTGCCCTTTGACACCCGACACGGCGCTGAAGAATGCTCCGAAGCCCATGCGTCCTGCTCCTTGGTTCGCTCTCCCTTGCCGCTCGCCGTCGCTCCTGCGCAAGCGGGGATCGAACACCGCCACACGTCTTCGTAGGCGGAGTTCGCTCCATCGCGGTGCCAATGCAGAGCGCGTACCACAACATGCCGGGGATCGAAGGGTGTGGACGTGCGAGCGAGGCCACGCAACAGCGCAAACGGTGCCCCGGCGCAGGCGCGCGTGCTACGCGTGCTTGCTGCGCGCGAGGCTCGGTCCGTTGCAGCGTGTCGCGTTCGTGGATCGTGGCAACGTACGTTGTCGCACCCGTCTGCGCGGTGCGTGCTTCGGCGCGGCATTACGCTGGTCGAACGCGAGACGGCTGCGCGTGTACGTCGAGCAGCGCGCGCTCGTCTCCCATGCACGAGAACTGTTCGACAACCCTGGATGAATTCGATGCAGCGAAGCGCGATCGTGTGGGAACGTGCCGACCGCCCAGGATGATGTGCCCGCAACGCAAGAGCGCCCAACGCCAAGCGCCCCGAGCACGAACGGCTCGGGGCGCAGCGAAGAGTCGTGTGTTTGTACGCGATCAGGGACGCCAGGGCAGGCGGAAAGGATCCACGCCGGTGCGCGACGTGCTGCGTGGGGCTCCCGCACCCGCATCGCGAGCTTCCGGCCGCGGCGGCCGAGATGCCGGCGGCGAAATCGTCGGTGCATCGGCCGAGAGGATCTCGATCACACCACCCAGAGGCACCTCCTGATCCCCGACGACCACGCGCGCGTTGCCGTCCACATAGCGAATGCCGTGCACGTGTCCGATCAGGAGCGCTTCGGAGTGCAGCGTGTTGCCGCCCGCGTCCAGCGCGGTAACCTCAAAGCGATACGAGCCCTCCGGCACGCTCTCACCCGAGTCGTTCTTGCCATCCCAATCCAGCCGGTGCACGCCGGCGCTGGCGTCCAGTCCCTCGAGCGTGCGGATCAAGCGACCGTCCTCCGCGTAGATCTTGACGTTCACCTGATCGGCATCGGTGTGCAAACGGTAGGCGGGACCCGCGTTGCCGCTGCCGCCGTGTACGAAGCGATCGGTGGCGACGTACACCTGCTTGCCGATGAGCGTCGTGGCCATCGTGTTGTTGAGCAGCTGACCGATCAGAAGATCCATTTCAAGATTGCTCTTCAAGTTGTCGTTCATGTTCGTGAGCTGCTCGAGCGAGCTGAACGTGGCCAGCTGCGCGATCATGTCCTCGTTGTCCATGGGCTGAAACGGGTCCTGCATCTGCAGCTGCGTGATGAGCAGCTCGAGAAACTGGTCGCGTCCGAGCTGCGGCTGTTGCGCGCCCTGCCCGACGTTGCCCGCGTTTCCCAGGATGGATCCGACTTCCATGACGTCACCCCGTCTACAAGAGGTAATCCAGCGATCCCGTTTCGACGTGCGTCGTCGCAGCGGATCGGCTGGGTGTATCCGTGTCTTCGGCGCCGCGGGCGCTCTGGCGTGGCTCGTGACCCCGGCGTTCGCGGCGTGCATGCGCGCTTTGCTCGTCCAGGAGCGTGACGCGAAGCCCGGCAGCGTCGAGGCCCTGCTCCTGGAAGCTGGCCATCAGCTGAGACAGCTCGGCCTTCAAGGCTTCGACGACGGCGGCGCTCTCGGCCTCGATCGAGCCCATGATGGACTGGCCGTGCACGTTCAGATGCAAACGCAGGCGGCCGAGCTCCGGCGGGTCGAGCACGATCTCGGCCCGTCGCTGTCCCAAGCGCACCAGGCGCAACGCCTCGTCGACCAGCTGCGGGCGCACGACCGCTCCCGTGCTCGGGCGCGCGTCGCCGCGTTCCGTCGCCACGGGTGTCAGCGTGCGCAGCTCGGGCGCCGCCGCCTGGGGCCGCGCCACGTCGGCGCGCGTCTCGGCGGAGACGCTTCCTTCCATCGTACGCGCGTGGGATGCGTTGGACTCGAGGCGCGGTCGCGCTTCCGCATCGCGTCGCTCGAACAGGTCCGCGTCGGCCGGCGCGTCGTCCGCGCTCGCCTCGGCTGCGGACACACGCGTGCTGGCGTCGAAAGCCTCGTCGGCCGGTGTAGAGACGTTGCCGGACGAGACCGCTTCGGCCGCGCGCGTGGCATGCGTCGCCTCGGGTGCCGGGCGAAAGAGAAGATTCGCTTCCGGCGCCGCCGGGGCGTTGAGCACCACGCGCGGCGTTGCCGCCGCAGGTTCGCCTGAAGCCGCGCCCGCTTCGGCCGTCGGCGCCGCCACCTGTGACGCACGCGCGCCGTCGCTGCGTGGCGTCGCTTCTCGGAGCGCGCGCGCTGCCGCATCGGGCACCGCGCGTTCGCGCGCCGCGCTCGCATCGGGAGACGGGCTGCGCGCTTCACGTCCGCTTTCTTCCTGCGGTGTCTCCATGTCGGGAACGGGCGTCGTGCCTCGACGCGAGTCGGCCGCCGAAGCCTGCTGCGGCTGCGGGGCCGCCGGTCGTGCCGCCACAGCGGGCGACGAACGCGCGAGCTCCGGCGTCGCTTCACCCGCGGGCTGCGCCGCGCGTGGCGCCGCACCTTCGAAGAGCGGGCGCGTGGTCTCCGCGGCGTGCTCGCCCTCCACCGGCGTCGTCGCAGGAACGATCGCCTGCTTGGAGCTCGCGTGCTCGCGCAGGTGCTCGCCGTCGATGCCGACGGGAGCATCACCGCTCACGGCGACGCTCGCTCCGTCTGCCGGTGCTTGCGTGCCGGCGCCTGATCTCGGCACGCCTTCGGCCGCGCCGTGCGTGACCGGGCTGAGCATGTCGCCCATGATCGACGCGAAGCCGGCCTCCGCGGTTTCCGTGTCGTCGCCGGAACCTGTGGACGGAACGGCGGCGTGCTCGCCTTCGGCTGGGCCCTTCGCCGCAACCGGCTGAATCCAGAGATTGATCTCAGTCATGTCCTTCACTTTCGACCAACAAGCGGCTCATCCTTGCCGCTTTCTCCGGTGACATCCCCGCCAGGATCTTCGCGGCGGTTCGCTCCTTCATTGCTGCGAGGATCGCAGCGCTTTCGTCGTCGGGCATCGTGTTCAGGATCAGCGCCACCTGCTTGGCGCGCATCTGTTCGTACACACGCACCAAGCGCTCGAGCTTTTCATCCCGACTCACCTCGTCTTCGTCGCCCGCGGCTGCCGCAGCGCCGGCCACCGCCTGCGTCGCGCCCTCGGGACTCATGGGCGCGGCGAGCGAGTCCGAACCCGCAGTTGTCGTCGACGGCGTCATCGACGACGCGCCTGACGCGTCCGGTGGGGGTGGCGCCGTGTCTTCGGGAACCGGCGCATCGGCATCGGGTCTCTCGGCGTCGTCGGCTTGCGCCACCACTGTGGAGTCGCCTTCGGCGTTGCCCATGGCGGAATCCGTGGCCATGCTGTCCGTTTCGGCCACGAAGTTCGGCGGCACGCTGGCCACGAGGAACGGCGGCTTCGCCGTCACCATGCCGTTGAGGTGCAGGAAGAACACGATCGAGACGATGAAGAGCCCCAGCGCCGCCAGTGCCACGCGCACGATCTTCTTCATGTCTCCTCCTTCCTTCGACCTCGGACACCAGGCTCGAGAGCGTGGCTGTCAGGATTCGGCACGGCGTGATGCCGGCCTCCAAAGCCGTTCACGGTTTGTACCGAACGACGACCGTTTCCTCGGTGCCGTACTCCTCGCGCAGGATCTCCGCGAAGATTTCGGCCGTTGCCGCATCGTCGAAGCGGCCCACGATGGCTTCATGCTGCGTCCGGTTTTCGTTCTCCACTGACAAGATCTTGTACGCGAGACGTTGCGCAACGTACGGGCGGATGGCTCTGCGCGCTGCCGCCTCCGTTGCGAAACGTCCCACGAGCACTCCAAAGGAATCGTCGGTGCGCGCAGCGGCCGCGTTCGGCGCACGCGTCACCGCGGACTCGGGCGGTGAGGTGTCTTCGCCGACCTGCGCCGTCGTGCCCGATGTTCCGATCGATGGAATCGGCTCGGCCGTGACGCTCGGTGGCGCGATCGCGGGCGGTGCGGCGTCGGCGCCCGGCGCGATGAGGGACGCCGTCAAGGTCTCGAAGGTGTCGCCCCCCGTGGTGGAACGAGTGCTTGTCGTCGTGGCACCGGCGCTCGCCGCGCGTGCGTCTTCGCCCGACGCGCTCGAGCGCACGTCGGCTGTACGGGCGTCGAGGACTGGAAGCGTTTCGTCGGCGCGCGCGTCTTCGACGGCAGAGGGGGCGCTGGCCACCGGCGTTTGCGTGGACTCGGCCGCGGGATCGGCGAGATGCAGGCGCTGGCCGATGCGAATGCTCGACGACCCGAGGTCGTTCCACCCCATGAGGTCGTGCACGCTCACGCCGTGCTTGCGCGCCAGCCCCAACAGCGTATCTCCGCTGCGCACGATATAGCGCCCGCGGCGGTCGACAGGGGGGGCCGACGGCTTGGACGACGGCGACGCCACCTCCGCTTCCGGCTTGGGGAGATAGAGCTTCAGACGTTGTCCGCTGCGGATGCGCGTCGAGTGCAGCTCGTTCCAGCGCATGACATCGCGTGGGCGCGTGCCGTAGCGCTGGGCGATCCCCGAAAGCGTTTCGCCGTCGCGCACGATGTGATCGACGCGCTTGCCCGTGGGGGGCACGGTCGCTGTCGGCTTCGCCCGCACGACATGCGACGCATCCGAAGCATCCGCGCCGGCGGCTTCGGGGGCTTCCGTGTCGGACGTGTCGACCGCGGGGGCGGCTTGCGCCTC
>JBFJHN010000171.1:0-5881 GCA_041613275.1 Candidatus Krumholzibacteriia bacterium
CCGTCAGCGTGGCGCGGTTCGTGAGCATGCGGGCGCCCATCCCGTCGTCGAGTGTCACGGTGATGCTCAGCGTTTCGGAATTGCCGCTCGCGATGTTGCCCAGATCCCACGCGCCGGTGCCGGCGTCGAACGTTCCCCGCGTCGCGGTCGCCGACACGAAGGTGGTTCCCGGAGGCAGGTCGTCGGTGATCTCGATGCCGCTCGCGGGATCCGGCCCGGCGTTGGCGATCACGATCGTATACACGACCGTGTCTCCTTCGGTGGGTGCGTTGTCGTCCACCGTTTTCGTCACTGAGATCTCGACCGTCCCCGAGGGACCGACGGGATCGTCGCCCCCGCACCCCAGGAACGACGCCACCAGAGCCACCAGCATCGCAAAGCCGAGCAGCGTACGCGTGCTCCCTCGCGCGACCTTCAATGCACCCACGAGGTTCTCCCACCTTCGCATGTTCATTCTCCTGCCTTCGCGATCAGCTCGACGCTGAGCCGCTGGACTTCATCCAGCTTCATGACCAGAAACTTGGGCCGCTTGATGTCGTGATCCGAGAGCTTGATCTGGAACGACGTCACCACACGCACCAGAAGTGCACCATCCGGGTTCTCGAGCGACATCTCGACGGGCGCGCGCACCGGCTTCTCGACTCCGTGAAGATCCAAGGTTCCCTCGACGACGAAGCGCACGGTTTCCCCGGCCCCGAGCCGCGTGCGCGAGGGATCGAGAATCTTTCCGCCCTCGAACACGGCCGTGGGAAACGTCTCGGTCTCGAGATGGTTCTCGCGCATGTGACGATTGCGGATTTCGATCCCAGTGTCGAAAGAGGCCAGATCCACCTCGACGCGCACATCGAGGCCCGCCTCGAGATCCTGCGGGTCGAACCGGACGTGGCCGCGAACCGCGCGAGTCTTGCCGTCGAAGGTCTCGAGCGGCGCCTTGGACTCGAAGCGCACCAGGTTCGGTTTGCCGGGTGTGATCTGGAACGTCTCCGCGAACCCGGGCGTGACGGCCACAAACATCGGGAGCACCCGAGCAGCGACCGCGAGAGCGTGACGGGCGTGCGTGTGACGTGGCATGCCGACTCCGTCGTGGTCGCCGCCGACAGCGGCGCGCTTCATCAATAGAACACGTGCAACGTGACTTCGGTCTGCGTGTAGCTGAGCGCGGTCACGTCGCTTGCCGCGCTGCCCGCTTCGTTGTCGTAGTAGTTCACCATGGCCTTGACGCCGAAGAATGGCGACACCAAAGCGTCAAGACCGCCGCCGACCTTCGTGCGGTAGCCGCTTTGGCGGTCGATGTCGGGATCGGCGTAGTTGTACACCGCGCGCAGGTCCAGCCCTGTGACGAGCTGCCACGAGATCTCGTGCGAGGTGAGAAAGGCCGTGCACGAGCTTCCCGGCGGCACCGTGATGCCCATGCGCGAACGCGCCGGATCTTCGTCCGACCAGTCGGCTTCGCCCAGCCACGTCAGGCGCCCGACGTTGACGTACCAGAACGGTCCGAACGCCGTGCGCTGCGAGCCGCGACCCGTGTTGCGATACCACGAGCCTCCGAGCGCCAGCCCGGCGGGACCCACGCCGAAGCGATACGCGCCGCGCACCATGTGGCCCAGCTCGTCGTCGACGTCGGCGAACACGCCCGGAGATCCGTTGAGCAGGGAAGCCACGAACGAAAACGTTCCGGGGTAGATGCCGAGCTCGATGTCGGTGTCGGTGTGCAGCGGCGGCTCGAAGAACATGTCCTGAAATGCGTCCCCAGTGCGGCCTTCGCGCACGAACTGACGGTGGTCGGCCAGCTTCCAGCCGAAAGCGGGCGTGAAGCGTCCAAACTTGACGTAGCCGTTCCACGGCAGCACGTACGCCAGTCCAAAGAGCTCCAACGTCGACGATTGGCCGCGGTCGAGATAGGCCGAATAGCGCGGGTCAGCCTGGAAGCGCACGTAAAGATCGCCCTGCATCTGGAAGAAGTTCAGCTCGGGAAGCTCGCGATCTTCGCTGGCCCAGTGGTGGATGGTGCGAATGTCGGTGCCGATGGTGATGCTCTCGCTGACGTCCGGGCGGATGGACTCGAGGACCTCGGATTGGATGGTGCGCAGGACCATCTCGGTCGGCACGATGTACTTGCTCGCGTACAGGCTGCGCATGCCGCCGCCGGTGGGGTTGTGATGGCACAGATTGCAGTTCTGGCGGTAGCGCGCGGAGTAGCGTGGAATGGCGCGAGCCGCCTCGGCCCACGCCGTCGACAGTAACAGGGCGCAGGCCATCACGAGCGTGCAGCGTGACACGGTTCCTCCGACAGGGGTGTGCGAGGGGCGCGACGTGCCGGCAGCCTAGTCGGCGTCCGACGGTGCGTCAACCGCCTCGCTGCGCGCGCGCAGCGCCCCGAAAACACGGCGTTTCGGCCCGCTGGCCTGGCTGTTAAGATAGCCGCGTTTGTAGCGGGCGCCAGGGCCCGCGCGAGTTCGCGAATGGAAGTCGGATGGACGTTCTCGACAGCCGCATCGACGCGCAGCTGCGCGTCTCGGGGATGTGCAAGGGACAGCATTTGGCGACCGACGCGGGTGAGAGCGTGTACGAGTTGGAGCAGCTCGGGACCGGCGACGAGCTGCTCGGCCGCGACGCCATGCAGTCGCGCCGCCTCGTGGCGCGCGACGGACACGACCGGTGGGTGTGCGTGCCGGCCACCGAAGGTCAGCAGGTGGCGGGCGGCAACACGCTGGTCGCACTGGAAGAGCAAGAGGACGGCGCGTCATGAGCGTGCCGCATCGGGTGACGGTGTACGAGGTCGGCCCACGCGACGGTCTGCAGAACATCGACACAGCGCTCGACGTCGATGTGAAAGCGCGCTTCGTGCAGGACCTCGCCGCGGCCGGTCTGCCCGCCGTGGAAGTGGGTGCCTTCGTCAGCCCCAAGGCCGTGCCGCAGATGGCAGCCAGCGACGAGGTGTATGCCCGGCTGAAGCGACGAAAAGGCGTGCGCTATCCGGCGCTCGTGCCCAACGAGCGCGGCCTCGACGCAGCGCTCGCCTGCGACGTGCGCGAGATCGCCGTCTTCACGGCGGCCAGCGAGACCTTCAACCAGAAGAACATCAACGCCAGCATCGCCGAATCGCTGCGGCGCTTCGAGCCGGTCGTCCGGCGCGCGCGCGAAGCCGGACTGCGTGTGCGCGGCTATGTGTCGACGTGCTTCGGTTGCCCGTACGAGGGCGCTGTCGATCCCGAGCGCGTCGCTGACGTTACGCGCGACCTGTTCCAGCTCGGTGCGGACGAGGTATCACTGGGAGACACGATCGGCGTGGCCGTGCCGCGCCAGGTCGCCGACGTCATGCAGCGCCTGCTTCCGCACTTCGATGTGGGAACGTTGGCGCTGCACTTCCACGACACGCGGGGCACGGCGTTGGCCAACGTCGCCGAAGCCCTACGTCACGGCGTGCATGTCTTCGACGCGTCGGCGGGTGGCCTGGGCGGTTGTCCGTACGCCCCGGGCGCCACGGGGAACGTCGCCACCGAGGACGTGCTGTATCTGCTCCACGGGATGGGCATCGAGACCGGGGTCGACCTGGACGCCGTCGTCGATGCCTCGCTCGCCGTCGAACGCGTCCTGGGGGTGCCGCTCCCGTCCCGCGTGCTCCGCGCACGCGTGGCCGAGCGGCAGCGACACGCCTCGCGCTGAACCGCGCTGGGCCGACTGGCCCAATGTCGTGCGACAAAAAGACACAATTGCGAGTTTGTTGCAGGTGCATTGCGTGCGCTCACGTTCTTCCGTAGCATCATAGGCACACCGCCCTAGCTGGATTTCTACGACTCGTCAGCATGCTTCCATGCGCGCACGCGCGGTGGAGTGCATTCGCGAGTGTTCGCGCGAGAGCGTGGAGCCGTAGGCGTGCTCTCGTAGTCACCGGTCCGGGGTTCCCGGCCTGCCACAGCCCGTCCACAGAGGAAGTTGACATGAAGAGATTGCTCGTAATGGGTCTTGCGGTTCTCGCGGCGACGTTGACGCTGGGATCTTCCCCGGCGCTCGCCGACATCGACGTCGTGCTCCAGGTCGAGAACAGGACCACCGGACAAGTGGGGAGCGATGTTTCGGCTTCGGCCGGGGATCGCGTCGCCATCACGCTGCTGATCACGAACAACGGCCCGCGCCAGATGGTCGACATCGAGGTCGTCGGCGGGATGGTGGGTTGTCTGGTCGAGGTCGAGACGGAACGCCGCTTCGCCGCAGGTCAGACCCGCCGAAAGAGAATGCAGGGACGCGTCCCCGAAGGGCACACTGGCACGTTCTTCGTCGAGGTCTCCGCGGAGGGCGACGACGGCTGCAGCGGCAGCGACACGGCGACGGTCCAGCTGGGCGCTTCGAAAGCCGCGAACGCGGAGCCGAGCGCCGGACTGATGCAGCGGATGTTCGTGCGCATGATGGCGCGTGGGCTGCTCGATGGGATCGCGAACGACAACACGCCGGTCCCGGCGACGTTCGGAGAACTGAAGGGTCTGTTCCGCTAGACGACCCTGCCGCAATTCGATCGACCCAACCCACGTGGGACAGGGGCGTCGCGTGTCTGTGGGCGCGACGCCCCTCGCATTTGTTTCTTCGCGATCACGAACGGTCCGTCACGTCAAGAAACCCACCGACTGCACGTGTGAATCCCATCATGCGCGCCCGAACGCCTTCGACTTCGTATTTGTGAGTAGGTTGAATCGCGGAGTTCGCCCCACGCCGGACCGCGCGGCGAGCAAACGGATCCGCGCACGGGGCGCGGTTCCACACAGCATGGCGTCGAAACCTTGACTCCCCCGTGTCGGAGCCGTCAGTCTAGGGACCTTGAGAAGAGTCCCCTCATACGACTCGCCAGGAGGAAGAAATGCTGAAACGTTCGGCGCGGTCCTTCCAAACGGGCCGGCTGCTGGCTGTCGTGGCTTTGTTCAGTCTGGTTTGGGCTGGATGTAACGGTGTGGGTGAGCAACCCACGGACGTCGCAACAGAGCCGACGGACAGCAGTGCAGAACCCCAGGTGATCTACAGCAAGGCCAATCCCCAGATGCAGCACGTGATGTCGGTTCAGGAACGTCACACGCCTGCGCTCATGAAGGACCCCAACGTGTTGGGCACCGGTGTCGGTGTCGACGAAAACGGTGAAGTGATCATCGGCGTCTTCACGGAGACCGAGTCGCCCGCCGGCAAACTTCCCGCCGAGCTGGATGGCGTGCGCGTCGTTCCGCGCGTCACCGGCAAGTTCGTTGCAATGAAGGGTCCCGGCGGTGGCGGCGGTGGCAAGAAGGCCCTCAAGATGGGTGTCTCCGGCGGATGGGCCGACGATCTGGCCAACGGCTTCTGCTGCGGCGGTACGCTGGGATGCTTGATCGACGTTGGCGGCCAAACACGCATCCTGAGCAACTACCACGTGTTCGAGGCCGACATCGTTCCGGGTGAGAATGGGATCGTCGCAGGCCAACATACCCCGCCGGACCCGCCGCTTGACGACATTATCAGCCCAGGGCTCATCGACGTCGATTGTAACAAGAGCGCGGCGACCGTTGTGGCGGATCTCGTCGTCACGAGTTCGCTCCCAGGGAGCAACGTTGACGCGTCGACGGCCATCATCCCGGCCAGCAATCCCGGAAACGTGGACCTGTCGGGTGCCATCGAGAAGATCGGGCAGCCGGCTGCAGGCGGCGGCGTCGCTGCCTTCGTGGGCCAGGGTGTCAAGAAGCACGGCCGTACGACGGGTTTGACGCGCAGCACCGTCACGTTCGTGAACGTGTCGGTTACGGTGACGTACGAGAACGAATGTAACGGTGGCTTCGCTTTCAACAAGACGTTCTCCGGACAAGTCGCCGTCGACAATTTTCCAACGTTCATTGCGGGCGGGGACTCCGGCTCGCTGATGGTC
>JBFJHN010000172.1:0-5858 GCA_041613275.1 Candidatus Krumholzibacteriia bacterium
CAAGGCGCTCGTGGCGCAAGACGCGGAAGTTGTTCTGGTGCTGGGATCGGAGTCCAGCTCGAATTCGAAGCGCCTCTGCGAGGTCGCCGAAGAGCTCGGCGCGCGCGCCTATCTCATCGACGGCGTCGGCGACATCGACCCTGCGTGGCTCGACGACGTCGAGCACGTCGGCGTGACCGCCGGTGCCTCCGCGCCCGAGCATCTCGTGCAGGAAGTCCTGTCCTGGTTGCAGGAACGCGGCGCGCGCGTCGAAGAGCGCGAGCTCATCCGCGAAGAGGTCGAGTTTGCGCTGCCACCCGAGCTGCAGGCCGCCAAGCGCGCGGCAAGGCTTTCACGCTGACGCGATCCACCGCTTGCGAAACGAGATCACTCCCGCTGCGGGAGCGGATTCCCTCCGCATGGTCCCAAGTCTGCGCAACGACGGTGCGCTACATCGACTCGGCTTCGTCGAGCTCGTCGCGCAGTCGGCGCAGGCGCGCTTCGCGATCTTTGACGAAGCGTTCGATGCCCTGCATGAGCCAGCGCGGCGAGAGGTGCGCTTCGTCGACGATCTCGTCGACCGAGCCGCCCGTGCGCCAGCGGTCGTCCCAGTCGGAGGTCATGGCGTACTCGGCGGCGATGCGGTGGGGGATCCAGTCGGTCATCGTGCGACGGCCGCGGTTGGAAACCACCATCGAGTCGAGCCACTCGCCCGGGCTCAGGACGCTCTCCTGATAGCGCTTGGTCTCGGCGCGGAAGAGCTGCGGCGAGATGGCGGCCACCACCTTGACGTTCAGGCCCTCACGTTTCAGGTCGGGCAGGATCTTGACCATGTTGGCCGTCGTCGACGTGCCGCTCACGATCACCACGCCTTGCTTCTTCTTGCCGGGCTCGTAGTCGCGCATGACGTAGGCGCCGCGCGCGGCTTCGAAGTGCGACGGCATGCCGAGAGCCTCGCGATCGGGGATCTCGACCTTCGGGCGCGTCAGATGCAGCGCCAGGATCGGCGCGCCGTGGCGCAGGCCGGCTGCGATGACCACCGGCACCTCGTTGTGCTCCCACGGGTGCAGGTCGACGACGTGGTTGTCTGGGAAGAGCTGCGTCACGTAGGGCGAGAAGATGCCGAAGTGCGTGCGCGAGTCCTCGGCGGTCTCGGGCCCCGAGTGGCCGGCCACCCACAGCACCTTGCCCACCTTGATCTGCGAGTCCTGCGCCAGCTGGCTGAAAAGCCGCATGGGCCCGTACTTCAAGTACACGAACGAGCCGTACGTGGAGCAGCCGCTCAGGAAGCCCTGCCACTCCTCGTACGGGCGCTCGGAGAGGTTGGTGGACGCCATGCCGCACGCGATTCCCGAGTTGGCGAACTCGGTGATCTCCTGCGGCAGCAGCACGCCCTCGGGGTTCTTGTCGCGCTCGTACCAGCCGTAGCCGTCGAAGTCGCCGGACTTCTTGGCGAAGCCCGAGATGTTCGTCGAGTCCGCGAGATCGGCCGACATGACGACGAACAGCGGCCGATCGTACTTCTTGTGGCTCCAGGCGTTGACCCAAGCGCCCCACTTCGAAAGCGCCGCGCGGTTGGGCTCCTGCGAGCCGGGCGCCGCGTACATGTCAGCCGGGTACTTCTCGAAGTCGCTGAGCTCCGGATCGTCCATGGGATTCCGGCTGGTGTCCAGGCGGAAGCTCGCGATCTTCTGCGGCACGGAGTCGCCGATCGCGACCAGGCGGTCGGCGAGATAGCGCACCAGGCCTTCGTCGTCACGCATGACCTTCATGACGCGCTCGAAGTTGTCACGCGCCTGCTCGCGCCAGGCGTCCTTGTCCGCGGGCACGCCCTCGTTCATTCCGGCGAACTCGATGCCGTACTTGCGCGCGAACTCGGCGCGCGTCTTCCAGTAGATCTCGCTGTTGGCCTTGTGCGGCGTTCCGTGGGAAGCGGCGTCGTAGACGCCGTAGCCGCGCCCCTTGCGCGTCTTGAAGTAGCACACGTTCGGCTGCTGCTTCGGGTTGTCCCCGTGCACGGTCTCGATCAGACCGCGTGTGAGCTCGGGCCAGTCCATACCGTTTTCGACGCCGATCGTGCGCCAACCCGCGGCGCCGAACCAATCGGCCGGACTGCCGTACACGACCTCGCTGGCGGCTCGCGAGTCGATGCCGTAGTTGTTCCAATCGACGCAGTACACCAGGTTGTCCAGCCCCAGCCCCCAGGCGGAGTTGCGCGTCTCGTGCGCGGCGCCCGCGGTCAAGCCGCCCTCGCCCTCGAACGCGAAGACGCGCACTTCACCGGCGCCGGCGCGCTTGAGCGCCATGGCGATGCCGGCGGCCGGCGGCGAGCCATGCCCCGACGGCCCCGTGTTCGCCTTGACGAAGAGCGTCTTGCCTTCCATCTCGGCGTGGCCGGGCAGGCCGCCGTTGCGCCGGAACGTCATCAGGTCTTCCCAATACAGGGCGCGCTCCTCGGCCTTCGGAATCGCGTAGCGCGCGTCGCCCGTTTCGCGGTGCATGATGCGCAGCGATTCGTTCAACACGGCGAGAACGGAGTACAGAAGCGGCGTGCAGTGCCCGGCGACGAGCACGAAGCGGTCCCCGAAACGTCTCTCGGGATGGCGGATGTCCCAGCGCATGACGCCACCGAGGAGTGTGACGAGCATGGCGTGCACCTTCGAGCGCGAGCCTCCGGGGTGACCGCTCTGCCGGAAGTTCAGCGTCATGTCGATGCACTCGTCGACGATGTCCTTGATCTTCTCCCAGTGCTGGAAGTTTTGTTCCTGCTCGCGGTACAGCGAGTCGATGCGCGATTCGGAGGTCGTCGAGTGTGCCACGTACGGGGCTCCTTGTTTGCGGCGGGGCGTGCCGCCGATGCGGCGTTCCACGTGGTGCCGCGTGCTTCGTTGGGGCCGCGGTCTGCGCAACCGGATGGTGGCGCCTGCCGTTTCGGGCTCTTGCGCGTGCTGCTGCAGCGCGACCGACCGATCATGCCAAACCGGGCGAGCGCCGGTCAATTCGAGCCCAGCGAGGCGCACGCACGCGGGCAGCGAACGCAAGCGCACCACAGGACGCAGCTCGCACGTGGACGCGGCTCGTCTGGAGGTGGGCGCCCGGGCCGCCCTTGCGTGCCGTTCCGGGCGGTTGCTAGAATTCGGCGCTCTCACAGGAGCATACGAAGGAACGAAAACCGGAACGAACGGGCCCGTTGCCACCGAGCTCGCCACGCTTCGAAAGGGATTGCGCGCACCGCGCTCGTCCACCGGAAACTCGGCCGAGCCGGAGCCGTGTCAACCCCCCTGGGCTGATACGCCACGCGATCCGCGTGCGTTGTTGAAGCGTTCGTTGCACGCCCCGTCGATCCGCTGGCCGTGGGGGGCCAGTCGGCCGATGATCGAGCACGTCTTCACGAGTTCCGAAGGCATTCAGTGCCTGCACGCCACGGAGCATGGCCTGTGGTTGGGTCACCAAGGTGGCGTCTCCTTCCACGATCCTGAGACGGGTTTGCACGCCAAGTGGACGACGCACCATGGGGTGCCCGCCCTTCCCGTGTTGCACGTGGCGAGCGACGCGCGTCGCTTGGCGATCGCCACACCGAACGGCATCGCCTGGATCGACGACATCGAATCCTTGCACCCGCGGCTGCTCGAAGGCGACACGACGCTGCGCTGGAAGCGCGGCCTCATGCACGCGCGCGGCGCGGGCGCTTACGTCAACGGCGTGGCGTTCATCGACGGCTGCATCTACGCGGCCACGGGCGGCGGCCGCGTCTACCTCGAGCGCAACGACGGCTTCCAGCTCCTCGAGCTGCCGGTGCAGCAGGCGCGCCTGCTGCGTCTGTGTGCGCTGGCGAGCCCGCCGCACACGCGACGTCTCCTGCTCATCTCGAACAACAGCGGCGTCCTGCTGCTGTCGACCGGCGACGGTGAAGAGCCGTCGCTGTACCAATGGGCCGAGCAGGAGAGCCTGTGCTCGCGCTATGTCACCGCAGTGACGATCGCCGACGCGTACGTGGTCGTCGGCGTCCACGGCTGCATCCACGTGGCGCGACAGCGCGATCTCGTCGAGAACCCGAACAACCTCTCGCGCTGGGGACGCGTGACGCTCACGGACCTGCACGCGCCGGCCGAGCACAGTCGCATTCATGCGCTGTGCGCGCACGAGGGCCACGTCTACGCGGGAACGTCGGCCGGCCTGTATCGCATCGCGCTCGGCGAGCTGGAGACCGCGGCGCGCGATCGCGCCCCGGCCGAGCGCTTGGACGAGCATCCCGTGCGCCATCTCGCAAGCCAGGGCGGAGCGCTCTGGGCCGTGCAGCACGCTACGCTCGGACGCTACGAAGAGGGCGGCGCCGCCATCCAGAGGCGCGTGTACGAGCCCGCCGAATCCAACGCGCGCGTTGCGCGCAACCACGGACGCCGCCGCGACACGGTCTCCCAGGACCGCGCCCCGCTCCCCCCGCGCATCACCAGCTTCGGACGTCGCTGGCGCTTCACGCCGGAGACGCGTTGGCGCGGGTTCCACGCCGAGCCCGAGGCGCACCACGTCGTCAGCTTGAGCGCCACCCCCGACGGCATCGTCTTCGGTGGCGAAGCGGGGCGCGTGGTGCTGCACGTCGGCGATCGCTGGGTCACCGAAACGGTCTCGCGCCAGCGCCGCTCGCCCGAGGTGCACTCCGTCGTGCACGATCCGGACGGCGCGCGCCTGTGGGCGGCCACCCGGCACGGCTTGTTCAATCGCGATGCGCGCGGACGTTGGATGCGCGATCAGGCGTTTCCGGGACGTACGGTGCACCAGCTCATCGTCTGGCAGGGGAACATGGTCGCCGTCGGCAGCGCTGGACTGCACGCTTACGTGCAGAGCGCCTGGAACGAGATCCCGTTCGTCGAAGAGACTCCGGCGTTGTTCGCGGCCATTCCAGGCGAGCCGGGGCTCGTGCTCGCCGGGCGGCCCGGCACGGGGTTCTTCCTCTGGCGT
Organism: Candidatus Krumholzibacteriia bacterium; assembly: GCA_041613275.1. Lineage (GTDB taxonomy): Bacteria > Krumholzibacteriota > Krumholzibacteriia > JBFJHN01. Next base: position 4,939 of record JBFJHN010000172.1, read on the forward strand.
CCCGGCGCCCCGCAGCCGGCACCCCTTCAGCTCCCGGTGGGGCGTGCGAATTGCATGGTGTGGGACGCGGACGATCGGCTCTGGCTCGGCACCGATCGCGGCCTGGCGCGCTGGGACGGAGAGCAGGTGGACCTGCTGCGCTGGAACGCCGAGGCCGAGGATCACGTGACCGCCTTGGCCGTGCAGAACGGACATCTGTACGTCGGCTCGCAGGCGGGCGTGTGGATTGCGCCGCTGGACCGGCTCGAGCCGGCGACGGGCGCGGCGCTCGAGGCGCTGGGAACGCGGCTCGGACTTCTCGACGGTTTGCCCGATGCCCACGTGTCCAGCATGCTTGCGCACGGCGAGCGCGTCTGGGTGGGCACGCAAGGTGGGCTCGTGTGCTTCTGCTAGCCCGGTCCACGCCGCGCGGGCGATCGCGACCACGCCGGAGCGCGGTGGTGTACAGGGAGGGGGCAGGGCGCGATGCGCACACTCGTCGGCATCATCCCCGTTCTCATCTTCCTGGTTCTGGCAACGCTTCAGAGCTTCCACGCCGGCTTGCAGCCCGACGACTCGGGCTTCGTTGCGCTTCGCGTCGCCGACAACTTCCGTCAAGGCGCCGGCCTCGTCTTCAACCCCGGTGAGCGACGCGATCTCGTCGACAGCCCGCTTTGGGTGTCGCAGCTGTCGATGTTGACGCTGTCGGTGCGTGCGCCCCTGCTCGTGCAGTTCTACGGACTGGTTCTCGGCATCGGTGTGCTGCTGGTTCTGGTTGCAAGCGCACGCTCGCGCCTCATCGGCGCGGGTGCCGCGCTGTTCGTGGCCGTGGACGGCATCTTCGTTTCGCGTGTCACCGCGGGAACGAGCGATCCATTGGTGGCGTTGCACCTCGTTCTTCTCTATCCGATTCTTCGCGCGGCACGCGGGCGTACCGAGGG
>JBFJHN010000173.1:0-5858 GCA_041613275.1 Candidatus Krumholzibacteriia bacterium
ACTCGCGTGTGAAGTCGGCCTGCAGCGAGAGCTGCGGCAGCCAGAAGGCACGCTTCGAGGATGCGAGCAAACGCTCCTGCGCCGCGATCACGGCGTTTAGCGCCTTGAGCTCCGGCGCGTTGTCCAACGACGCCTGCACCATGAAGGCACGAAACGTCTTGAAGTCCCAGGGGTTGTCGACGTACGGCTCGAGCCGTTCGTGCACGCGCGTCAGCGTGGGATCGCTCAGGTCCGTCTCCTCGGTTTCGAACGACTCCTCCTCGGGCCGATGCAGAATGCGGTTCAGCTGGATCTCGATCTGGTTGCGCGTCGCAATGGCGTCGATCACATGGATACGGTTCTGGGCGATCTGCGTCTCCCAGCGGTACAGGTCGGCGCGGCTCGAGAAGCCCACGGCAACGCGCACGCGTGCGAGATCGAGGTTCGAGCGCGTGACGTTGAGGTTGTCCTTCTGGATGCTCTCGAAGGTCTCGGCGCGCAGCACGTTCAGGAACGTCACCGCAGCGTCGCGCGTGATGTCGAGCCGTGCCTGCTCGCGCTCCTGGATGCGCGTGCTCTGCACCTGCTTGGCGATCGAATAGTTCGCCCACGCCGGCTCCGACAGCAGCAGCTGCGTCAACGTCGCGCTGGCGGTCCAGGTGCGCTCGGCGGTGCCCAGCAGGGCACGGTCGTCGTCGATGAACACGCCCAACGCCGACAGATCGATGTTGGGTAAGAGAAGCGAGCGCGCCTCCCCGACGGCGTGCTCTCCGGCCGCGGCGGCCCGCTGTGCCACGAGCAGATCCAGGTTCGTAGCCACCGCCTCGTCCACAGCCTGGCGCAACGACACCCGTCGCGCAGGCGGCGTGCCCGTGTTGATGAGCTGCGCCTCGGTCAACACCTCGAAGCTGGGAAACACGCCCACCTGGCGCGCTGTGCTCATGTTGACCGTGAGGAGCTCGTTCGTGTCGATGAGATTCACCGCCAGCGTGGCCGGATTCTCGCCCGAGAGAATGCTGCGCACCATCAGGGCAACGCGTCGCGACGAGCGCAAGAAGAAGTCCTGCATGCCGATCCCCGCCAGCACGCCGCGCTCGATCTCGTCGCGACCGAAGTAGGAGAACGATGGCAGACCGAGCGCGTTCACACCTTGGATGAGTCGGTCGAAGTCCTCGGGCGGCAGCTGCAGGATGGGAAGCACGTAGACGGCGTCCGCGCCTTTGGGAATGGCGGCGAGCGCGTCTTCGACCGATGCGCCCACGGCGACGACCGACGTTTGCAGACCCAGGTCGGCCGCAACGCGCGTGACGTGGGGCACGAGCGTATCGAACGTCTCGAGCACCGGTCGGGATCCCACGACCGCGAGGTTCGTGAAACGCGCGATCTCGGCGAAGGCCTTGAGGTCGCGCTCGATGGAGCCGGGGCTTGCCAGGTAGGCGAGGTTGCCCACGCCGCTGCCACCGTCGCGAAACGGCAAACCGGGAACGTCGCTGTCCAGGATGAAGGGCGCAATCACGGGCTTCGGGAACGGGCCCCGTTGGGTCGCCTCGGCGCCCACCATGATGCCCATGGCCAGGACGATGTCGACCGCGGGATCGGCCAGCAGGCGGTCGAGCATCGCGTTCGCGCCGGCGCGCGTCCAGTCGCCCGTCAAGAACTTGTCGTCGGGGAAGCGCACCTCGAACTCACCACTGAGGATGGCTTCGATCTCGCGCTCGAACAGCTGACGGATGTCACCGGTACGATAGTAGGCCCCGTCGAGCACGGCACCGATGGTGACGACACGCTCCTGCGCGTGAGCGAGCACGCTCGCGACGCACAGAGCCAACGCAAAGGAGACACACGCGGCGACGGACAAACGGCTCGAAGCGCGAATCCCCTTCAGGCGTTCCCAGATCCGATGTTCGCGTCTTGCGCGCACGCGTCTCCCGCCCTTCACGCTGGTGTGGGTTCGAGCGAGTGGATTCCCTCCGCGATGGCGACGGCCAGTTTTCGCTGGTTGCGCGGATTCGCCAGAAACCGCAGCTGTGTGGGGTTGGAGAGGAACTCGCATTCAACGAGGATCGCGGGCATGCGGGTGAGGCGCAGCACGGCAAAGTTGGCTTCCTTGACGCCGCGATTGCGATGCGTGGGGAACGCGCGCAGCATCAAGCGCAGCACGCGGCGGGCGGCGATGCGGCCGCTCTGCGAGTCGGGGAAGTGGAAGACCTCCATGCCCTCGGCGGTGCGCGTGGCCGCGGCATTGGCGTGGATGCTGACGAACAGCTCCGCGTCGAGTCGGTTTGCAAAGCCCGCACGCGCCTCGAAGCTGACCGTGCGATCTTGCCGGCGGGTCATCACCACCCAGTGCCCGCGCAGCTCGAGCTCCTCCTCGAGCATCAGCGAGACGTCGAGCGTGAACGTCTTCTCACGCAAGACGAACGGTCGCGTGCCGACCGCTCCAGGATCGCTGCCGCCGTGACCCGCGTCGATGCACACCTTCATGGCACAGAGCCTTAGCACACGCTTCGCACGAGCGCCATCCGCGAGCGAGACCGGCCGGAAGGCCGCTCGGGGTGCGGATTTGCAAGCCACGGCGTGGCGTTGTGCAAGCAACGAACTCCCGAGAGCGCGTTGTCGTGGAGTGAAGGCGCGCATGTCTCCGCGGGGGCGCGGCATGGAACGTGCAGAAACGCCCGTGATGTTCACAATCGAGCGCCAGCCTCCGGCGAGCGCAAGGCTCGCCTCACGCCCCCTTGGAGCGGTCATGCACACGAGCGCGACGCAGGAGATCGTGCGCAGTCTCGGCGAGCTCAAGAGCGAGACCGCCGCGACCCTCGGGTCCCTGGCGGCAAAAGTCGACGGCATCAACCGCCGGCTCGACGTCTCGAACGGCCGGATCGCCGAGCACGAACAGGCGATCCAGGAGCTGCGCCTGCGGACCAGTCAGATGGGACTGCAGCTGGGCCACGTCCAGGAAGAGTACGCCGCACGCCGCGAGGACCGGCGCCGCTTCCGCATGGCGATGCTCGAGCGGTTGCTGTGGCTGCTCGGTGCCGTCGCCCTGGCCGCAATCGTGCGCTACACAGGGCTTTAGCGCGGGCCCCGATCCGACGTAACCTCCACACCTCGGAATGCGTCCTAGGGATGCTGGCACTTCCCACGTTGGGGCTGAGCTTCCCCGTTCCGTCCGGCGTACGCCACGTGAAGGCGCGCGGCCGCGGAGCTGCGTCTTTCGCGCCGATTCCTGGAGGAACCATGAGATCTACGTCGACCCACGCGGCCACGACGGCGGCCGTCGCGCTGGTGCTGCTGGCGTGGGCCCCCGCGGTCTTCGCCGAGAACGTCGAAACCGACTTCGAAGTGTCCCCCGGGCAGGAGCTCACGCTCGATCTGCGCGGCGTCGGTGGCGAACTCGAGATCGAGGGCTGGGAGCAGAATCGCGTTCACATCGAGGGTCGGGTCCGTATGCGCGGGTGGGGACGTCGCGATGACGAAGGCTTGCTGGACATCGAGCAAACCCGCGCGGGCATCGAGGTGTACGCGGACGCGGACCACGGTGATGACGTCGATGCGAGGCTCAAGGTCCGCGTGCCGAGCGAGTTCGACGTGCGCGTGCGCGGCGCCCTGGAGACCACGATCTCCAATGTGAAGGGGAACGTCGAGCTCATGCTGGGCAACGCCGACGCCGACCTGACGAACGTGCACGGCAACTGCCGCATCAGCACGGCGAACGGCAGGCTCCGCATCGACGGATGCACGTTGAATGGCGACATCAACAACACCAACGGACGCCTCACCATCGACAACTCGGACGTTTCGGGCGACGTCGTCTCGACGAACAGCAACATGGATGTGAGCCGCGCCCCCGAGGGGCTCGAGGCCACCAGCACCAACGGCAACATCAAAATCGATTCGGTAAAGGACCATTTCCGTGGCAAGACCACGAACGGCAATGTGACGATTCGTGAGCTCGACGGTTGGATCGACACCGAAACCGTCAACGGAAACGTGAAGGTGCGCCTGGTCGGCAACCCCGACGGCAAGCGGTCGATCGATATCGAGACCTTGAACGGCAGCGTCGACGTTGCCATTCCCGAGAACTTCTCGATGAGCTTCGACATCGAAGTGCGGGACGAAGATCGACGCCGGCGACGCGGAAGCCGTTACGAGATCGTCAGCGACTTCGATCTGGAAATCGAAAACGACGAGTCGCGCCGGGGCGACCGCTACCGCATCTACGGCACGGGAAGCCTGGGCGACGGACGCAACAGCGTACGGATTCGCGCCACCAACGGGGACGTTTATCTGCGCAAGGCGCGCTAGACAACGGTTCTTCTACGGCAAGTTGCCTCCACAGGCGAGCGGGTCGAACGTCAGCGTTCGGCCCGCTCTGCGTTTGGACGTGTTGCAACACGTTGACGTACGTACGCGCCTCACCCTTGTTCGAGACGCTTGTACGTAGGTGCCCCGCGCTCAACAACGTGCATCCACGCAAATGGCACGTACATCACACGGAATCCGCGTAGGTCCGTGGTGGATTTGCATTTCCGGAACGCGCGCGCGTCCGCCGCTGGCATGGGAGTTGCCGTTTCGGGAGCGAAGTTCCGTCGCGGAAAACGCTGCGGCGGAACTCGAGCGTGTCCCACAGAAAACGAATCACGGCGCCTGAGTGACTTGACAGAAGAATCGACGTGGGGTGATGGGCGATGAAGCGGCGTATCGCGGTATGTCTGGCGAGCTGGTCATTGGTGGCTGGAGTCGGCCACGCGAACACCCTGACGGGGCGCGTCATCCTGACGCGGATGCAGGGTGACGCCGATCGTGGATCGAGAATCCCCGCCTATCCGGGGATGCTTGGAAGCGTTCCGAACGTCGGCGAGCGCGTTCCGACCAACGACGTGGGCGACGTTGTCGTCTACCTGACCCCGCGCGAGGAAGCTCCGGACGTCACGACCAAACGTTCGGGCGATCGGGCCACGGAGGACACCGCGCCCGCGCATGCTTCGGCACTTCGCGCCGCACAAGCTCAAACTCGCCAGCTGGTACAAGAGGGCCAGCGGTTCGCGCCTCACGTCCTCGGAGTTCCCGTCGGTGCGACGGTCGAGTTCCCCAACAGGGATCCGGTGTTCCACAACGTTTTCTCGTATTCGAAGACCAAGCGCTTCGATCTGGGGAAATACGGCAAGGGCAAGTCGAAGAGCGTCACGTTCAACGAGCCCGGCATCGTCAAGGTATTCTGCGAGATTCACTCCGATATGACCGCTTTCATCTTTGTCGCGGACACACCGTTCGTGACTCAGCCGAACGAGTCCGGAAAGTTCGTGTTCGAGAACCTTCCCGCTGGCATGTACGAGCTGAGCATGTGGCACCCCCAGCGGGGTCCCCTCAGCCAGAAGATCCGTGTCGAAGGCGATCGGACCAATGTCGAACTGAGCTTCTGACCCCCCAAAGGGTGTTCGCCGACGTGACGCGATTCAACTCACTGAAGATCCGCATCCTGGTGCTCACGACGGTGCCGCTCAGCGCCTTCCTGTTGCTCTTCCTGATCTTGACGCTGCGCACCGCAAACAGCGCGGTGGACGCCAGCATCCGGCGCAGCCTGCGTGACGCAGGGTCGGTGTTCATGAAGATGCTTGCCACACGGCGCAGCGAGCTGCTGTCGATGTCTCTGGTGACGGCGCGCGATCCACGCTTCTTCGCCATCTTCTCGATCCCCGAAGAGGAACGCGGCATCGAGTTCGGACCGACGGTCGAGGGTGTGGCGCGGGATTTCCTGCGCATCACCGACGCGGACTTTCTGGAGGTCTTCGACCGTGGCGGTCGCCTGCTGGCGCGCGTCGAAAAGCACGGCGAAGCGCGTTCGGATTCCACGCCAGCGGGTCTGGCGGCGATCGAGC
>JBFJHN010000174.1:0-5846 GCA_041613275.1 Candidatus Krumholzibacteriia bacterium
ACCCCGTCGAGGGTCAGCTCGCGCACGCGTGTCGAGAGATCGTCGATCGCATCCCGGTCGAGCGTTCCCAGGCAGTACGCCACCGCCACCGGCCCCTGGATGCTCATGAGCACGCGCGAACGTCGCGCTGCGGTCTGGACTCTGGCCATCCTCTTGCCCACGGTGAAACCGACCCCGTCTAGAAAATCGTGTCCAAGATCGGGCTGGACGCTTCGCGCCGGGCCTGCATACCTTCTTCGTAGGTCGCGCGCGGCCACAGCTCGACGTAGCGCAGCGACCCGACGATCGCAACGTCGCGTTCGATTCCGGCTTTTTGAAGGAACTCGCGCGGTAAGGTCATGCGACCGTTGCTGTCGAGCTCGAGCTCGGTCGTGTGGTCGCTGATGCTGCGGATGGCTTCTCGTTTGGCTTCGTTCCGGGGCAACGCGTCCAACGCCTCCGCAAGCTCGGTCCATTGCGTCAACGGGTACAGCAGCAAGCAGCGCTCGCGCCCCATCGTGACGACCAGCGTGTCTTGATCTTCCGGGCGCAACAGGCGCTTGAACTTGGCAGGGAGGGCGATGCGACCCTTGGGGTCGACGGTCTGGAAATGCGTTCCGATGAAGCGCACGCAATCGACCCCGCCAAGGCTTATGCCGTTTCAGGTCACTTCAACCCTATTTGCCCCACTTCATTCCACCGGCGGACTATAGGAGCGGCGTTCGACGCCGGTCAAGCGAATTCGCGGCGGTCGCGTCATCGAAGTCAAACCGTTGTTTCGTAGATTCTTAACTCGTTCGGGGTCGTGTGGAACCGTGCCGCGGCGGGATGTCGCGCGCCGACGGTTCCGCGCCGGACGGACCCGCCTCAGCCGAGCGCGATGGGCGGCTCGGGACTGCGGAAGATGCCGAACGAGCTCGTGTAGCCGTGCAGGTGGGTGCTGCCTCCGACGGGTCCGATCTCGCCGTTGCAGAAGAATCCGCCCAGGGGCAGGTCGCCGAGATGCGCGCGGAACAGCCGCGTGTCGTGGTCGGCCTCACCGTACAGGTGCATCCCGCGGCCGAGGCACGAGAACAGCAGCGCGCCGTGCGCCTGCCCCACCGCCGGAGCCTCCAGGTAGCGCCCGAGGACCGCGCCGAGATCTTCGGCGGACGTGCGCGCGTCGCGCAGATGGAACTGCACCGTCTGCCCGTTGCGCAGATGCTCGCCGACGGCCAGCGCACCGTGACGCGGGTCGATGCCCATGAGATTACGGATCAGGTAGTCGCCGGGTCCGCGACTTTCCGCCAGCTCGTCCATTGCAACGCCCAGGAACAGAGAGTGGCTCATGAGCGCGCGATCCGACTCCGAAAGCGTTTGCGCGAGCTCCTGCAGCATCTCGAGCGCCGGCTTGTCGTCGAGCTCGAACAGGATGTGCTGTTCGCAGCGCGTGATCCGCAACGGTTGACCGATCGGACGACACCCCTGCGCGACGACCGTGTCCAGGACGATGTCCCCCGAGAACGCTACGCCGACGGCGCCGGCGTGCAGGACCTCACGATTGCGATACAGCACGTTGGCACCCGGCTGCGTGGCGCCGCTGGCCAGCCCGCCGACCTTGGTGCTTTGCGCGTACGCGTAGTCCAACCCGGCGATGAATCGATCGGCGGGAAAGCTGAACGGATCGGCGAGGAGCACGAAGTCGGGGCGCGGTTCGGGGGAGACGCCGAGCGCGGCGTGCCAGGCGCGCGGAGGCGCGTCGGCATCCGGGAGCGCTTCGGCGGAAAGCACGAACGGATCGACGCGGACGTTCGGGAGCGACGCGGCCGTGACCGCCAGTCCGGCGCGTTGCTCGACCTCACGTCCGCCACCGATCACACCGCCGGCGGAACAGCCGACGAGAACGCGCGGCGCGAGCGCATCGTGCAAGCGCTCGGGCACGTCGTCATAGTGTGCGGCGAAATGGTGCGAGACGAAGACGATGGCGAAGTCCACGGGAACGCCGCGCAGCGCTTCGGCCACCTCGGTGCCCGCCGCAGTCATGGCGTCCTCGAAAGTGCGCTCGTCGGAAACGGCAGATGCCCAGCGCATGGCTTCGACTCCGGTTCGGGTCCGGCGAGACTCTAGCGCAGGCGCACGACCTTTTGCGAGCGCACGGCGCGCCCGGCCCGGAGCTGAACGATGTAGACGCCGTTCGACAGCGTGCGGCCCTGGCCGTCGCGCCCGTCCCAGTCGATGCCGTGGGCGCCCGGCGGAAAGGCCGCGTCCACGAGCCGGCGAACACGCCGGCCTTGGACGTCGTAGATGTCGATGCGCACGCGCGTCTCCGCCTCGGCGGCCGTAGACGTCGCCGGCACGTCGAACGCGACGCGCGTCCTGGGTCGGAAGGGATTCGGGAATGCCGGGTGCAGGCGCAGCGCGGCGGGTGCGGCAGCGCGCACGGTCATGCGACGTTCGAAGGGCGCGCCGTCCGACACGGTCCCGAGCGCATAGACGTACCAGAGTCCGCGTCGCGGCGGACGATCTTCGAAGCGCAGCACGCCATGGCCCCGCACGCGACCCAGCTCGCGCCAGGTCGCCTCGCGCGCGGCCTCGTCGGAGGGCTCGGCGTCGAACGGACCGGCGCGCCGCACCAACCACAGCGGCTCGGCGTCGTCGCTCGACGCGTGCCAGACAAGCTCGATGCGTCCGTCGTCGTGCGCGCGCGTTTCGACGTCGGAGAGCACCACGGGGGTCGGCACCTCGAACGCGTACTCTCCGGTGCGGTGGATGTTGCCGCGGTACATGGGCCACGGGAAGCGCGCGTCGTCCCAGGGAACACCGAGGTCGAGCACGCTGACCGTCCCGCCCCACGCCTGCACCACCAGAGCCGCGGTGCCGTTGCCCTGCACGTCCGCCAGCTGAGGCGTGGCCCGAATCTCCGAGCCGACCGCGATGGGAAAACCGTCGACCGGTGCACCGTCCAGCTTCCACGCGTTCAAGATGCCGTCCTCGTTGCCGAAGACGATCTCGATATCGCCGTCGCCGTCGACGTCACCGAGGAGCGGCGAACTCTCGCTGGGCGCGCCCGAGTCGATCGGCCGACTGAGCAGCGGGTTGCCGGCGGCGTCGAAGATCTGGATCTCGCCGCTGCTGGTTGCAGCAACGATCTCGAGCGCTTCGTCGCCCAAGAGATCGCCGAGCGCCACCGAAGGCACGATGGACGGGCCGGTGGAGCGCAAGCCCTCCGCCGGAAACCCCGCGAGCTCGCTGCCGTCTGTGCGCATCGCGTGCAGGCGACCGGCGCTTTCCAGGAAGATCATCTCCAGCGTGCCGTTGCGATCGAGATCGGCGATCGCGATGCCGCTCGCGAACAGCGCGCCGAACGGCTGGCCGTCGCCGCCCGTCGTGCGCGGCCAACCCGGCAGCACGTCCCCACGCGCGCCGACGACGTAGAGCTTGCCGTCCGTGGTGCCGAGAACGATTTCGAGTCCCGGGTGTGCCGGGTCGAGATCGGCGACGCCCGGCGCGCAGCGCAAGAACGGGCTGCCGGTGTCGAGCAGCACACCATGCGTTGCCGGGTTGCCGTCCCCGTCGGCCATCTCGCTGCCGTCGGCGTGCCAGCCGTACAGTCGCCCGTCGCGCGCGGCCAACAGCACCTCGGGCGCACCGTCTCCGTCGACGTTGGCGACCACGGGCGGGACGTGCGCCCCGCGCATGGATTCGTTGGCCGGTACGAGAGGTTGAGGCCAACCCGGAAGCGGCGTCCCCGTGCCATCCACAACGGTGACGAATCGCCGTGTCGCGTCCCATGTCGCCACGACGATCTCGCGCCCCGGACGCGGATCCATGTCGGCCAGCGTCACCGAGCCGTACACCTCGCGATCCCCGAAGAAGACGCCCCAGGTGAGCGCGTTGCCGTCCGCGTCTCGCAGCTCGACGCCGCGCGCATCCCAGGCGAACACCTGACGGGACGCCGCGACGATCTCCACGCCGTCGTCGCCGTTGACGTCGCCTACGACCGGCGACGAGGCCGAAAAGTCGTCCACGGCCAGGGGCCACCCCGTGAGCTGCGGCGGGTTCGTGCTGGCCGAGACCACCGCGCTCGCCGGCCCCTCGAAGAGTGCCGCGTCCAAAGCGGCAACTCGATAGAAATAGCGCCTGCTCGCCGCAAGGCCGGTGTCGCGGAAGTACGCGTGCAGCACCGCGTCGCTGTTCACGCGCGCGAACGGCCCGGACTCCGAGGCGGCGCGGTACACGTTGTAGCCCAGCAGGTCGGCCTCCGCGTTGGGCTCCCAGTGGAGATTCACGGCGTCGGGTGCATCGGCGATGCCGAAGCGCAAACCCGCCGGCGGCCGCGGCAAACGCGGCTCGAAGACGTGCGCACGCCCAGAGGGATCCTGACGATGGCGCAGGTGGAGCACCGCGCTGCGCGATGTCGAAACGTCCGCCTCGCGCACCGTGAGTGGAATCGTGCTCTCGCGCGTGGCGCCGCGGGGAATGTCGGCGAACGTCGCCGAGCCGGCGAGGACCTCCAGCCCGGCAACGGCGCTGTCGAGGTCCAACTGCACCGCGGTGGCTGCGCCGCTCCCGCGGTTGACGATACTGTAGTAGAGATCGACTTCCTCGTTCGCATCCTGCACGCCGTCCCCGTTGCCGGAACGGCTGTCGTCGATGCGCAGGGACACGATCTCGCAGCGCGCTGCGGCCACCTGCAAACGCACCCGGCGCGTTTCGCTTCCGCCGGCGTGCTGGACCTCCAAACGCAGGCGCACGCTGCGACCGTCGGAGACGCTCGCGGCGACGCGCACCTCGTACGGGGTCTCGGCGTCGGCCTGCATCCCGCCGGCGAGATCCGGATACGTGCTCGTCGCCTGCAACACGTCGACCGTTGCATCCTCGGGGAACAGCGTCGCCTGGATGCCCGTCGCGGTGCCGCTGCCGGCGTTGCGGAGCGGCAGCTTCAACGTCACCGTTTCGCCCGCATCCAGGACGCCGTCGGCGTTGGCGAAGCCCGCCGTGCCCCCATCGTCCTGGAGACCCGGATCGCGCACGCCGAGCGCCACGTCGGCGGCGTTCACCGGAACCACGTGCTCGACGGGAATGTGATCGGCCGCGGTCACGGTCAGCGTGGCGTCCCCCACCGCGCCCCACTGCACGTCGACGACAGCTTCACCGTTCGCGTCCGTGCGCACGACCCGATACTCGTCGTCCTCCTTCAGCAAACACACGAGCGCCTCCGCCACCGGGCCGGCATCGTTCGCCACCCGCAGACGGAGCTCGCCGCGTCCGACCGCAAAGGCGCCCGGCACGCCCTCGATGCGCAAGTCGTCTCGCATCGTCGAGGGGATCGCGGCCTCCGGATCGCCGAGCAGCGTATACACCAGCTGCGTCCACAGATCGACGGTGGAAAGCGGTCGGCCCTGCACGACGCGTTCGCGCGAGCGCGTCATAGCCACGCCCACGCGGCGCTCGCCGCGTGCGAACACCTCGGTGAAGAACTCCTTCTGATAGCCGCGCGCGGCCAGAGGGAAGGCCTCGCGCGCGGCCCCGACCACCATGTTGGCGCCACCCTGCGCGTTCAAGAGCAGCGCCTCGGCCATGGAATCGAAATCGTACGCCGTGGCGGTGCAGTTCAACATGTAGAACAGCCCCGCGCGCGCGCCGTTCACGAGCGCGAAGGCATCCGGAACGTCGAGACTGCCGTTGCCGCACGAGAGCGTGTAGCGATAGCCGTGTCCCACGTGCACGACGGTGCCGTACCCGGCGTTGATCGCGTCGCGTGCGCCGTTCAACGTCAGCCGTGTGGTGCCCGGCCAGAGCTCCGCAGCCTCGTACAGTCGGGTCAACGACATCGTGCCGGGCACGATGGCCGCAATCTCTTCGGCGAAGGTCGCGCCGTCGGCCGT
>JBFJHN010000175.1:0-5835 GCA_041613275.1 Candidatus Krumholzibacteriia bacterium
ACTCGGATTCTGGCGTCAGGCATCCGCGTTCCTTCCGCGCATCTTGGGTCCCAAGCCCGAGCTCGCACACGAAGCACAACGCAATTCCGAGGCCACCGGCACAAGCGCCCCGCGCGCCGACGTTTGGCGCTCATGCGGAACCCCTTGCCCACACGGAGCGCCGCCAAGGGCCTGCAAACGTCGACCAACGAAAGCCTGCGGACGTCGGTCGACGGACGGGCGAGAGCCCGGTTGCGTACGCAACTTCGGGCTTTCAACACGTTGGGTTCGGGGTTTTGGGCGCGAAAAATACGGCCGCCCCCTATGGATCGCTCACGCGCGGCACTGTAAACCCTGGGGTGAGCGTATGCGTCTTGCTGCTTCGGACTGCGAGTTGCGTAGCTCGGGCAACCAAGGTCACGACCGGACGCTGAACAGGAACGCAAGGCGGTTCGTGCTTGAACCTGCGGATCACCGAAGAGAACGAGGGTGCGCGTCACGCGCGCGCCGCGGCCCCGACGCTGCGGACCGCGCGCAAGCGCAAGCAAGCCCCGGCGCCCCCGCCCCGGGTCCTCACGGTGCCGATCGACCCCGCCGACGCGACACAGGCCATCGATGACCTGCGCCGCCGCCACGGTGACGGGACGCTCGTTGTCTTCCCGCATCAGGAAAAAGTCGAGAAACGAGGCGTAATCCGCTGGTCGGGTTGCGTTTACGTGGTTTCGACCGGCGACGCGGGCAGGGCGCGTGAACTTGCCTCGCGCATGCACACGCGCGACTGCGTTCGTGGCGCGCGTGCGCAGATCGCCGCTCAAGGCCCGTTGAGCAAGCTCACCCGGCGCGAACGTCAGGTTCTGGGTCTCCTCGCGGACGGGGCCACCTCGAAGCACATCGCCGAGACGCTGGGGATCTCGCCGCGCACGGTCGGCGCGCATCGTTCGAGCGTGATGAAGAAGCTGCGCATCCGCAGCTTGGCCGGTCTGGTACGCCTGGCGGTACGCGAGGGATTGACCGAGGAGTCTTTCTCAGACTGACGCTCAGTCCTCGAGCTGCGTGAGGCCTTCTCGCACGGCCCACTTGGTGAGCTGCGCCACGCTGGTCAAGCCCAGCTTGTCCATGATCGACCGCCGATGGGTCTCGATGGTCTTCACGCTCACGCACAGCGCGTCGGCAATGTCGCGCGCCGCATGGCCCTCGGCGATCAACTGCGCCACCTCGCGCTCGCGCGGTGAGAGAGCGCGCGGATGCGTGTCGTTCGCGATGCCGTCGACGTAGCCACTGACGACGACGTCGGTGACACCCGCCCCCAGGTACGTCTCGCGCCGGACCACCCTTCGCACCGCAGCGCGTAGCTCTTCGAAAGCGCAATCCTTGAGCAGATAGCCCGTGGCCCCCGCCTCGAGCATCTGGTCGACGAAGCGGCGATCGGAGTGCATCGACAACGCAAGCACACGCGCTGCCGGCGCCTGCGAGAGGATCTGGCGCGTGGCGTCGATTCCGTTGAGGTCCGGCATGCCGATGTCCATGATGACGACGTCGGGCTCGAGGTCGCGGGCCAGGCGCACGGCTTCGCGGCCGTTGTCGGCTTCACCTACGACCTGCATGTCCGATTCGCCCTGCAAGAGCGAACGCAGGCCTTCCCGGAGAATCTTTTGGTCCTCTGCGATCAGAATCCGGGTCGACATGGTCCTCCCCCACTTGAAACGCACGACCGCCCGTAATCGCACACGCGTCACGCTCGACACTCGACCGCCTTCTCCGCGTGCGGGTGTGCGTCCAGACGGCGTTTCAACCGGCGCGTGTCGGGTGCGTACCGCGTGACCCTGGCTCCGCGGGACGCCGAGCCGATCTCCATTGGTCCCCTACGTGATCGAGGCACTGCTGGATTCCCAAAAGGGCCAATTCCGCCTGGTCGGCGTCCGGGGCGACACTTTCGAGGAGCCGGAGAAGGCGTGGCTCGGCGGAAGGTAGGGTGCGGTGGATCTCGTTCTTCGGTCGGCGCACGCGTCCTCCCGATCCGAGCGTCGCTCTTGCGGGGCGCGATTCGGAGCCGCGCCGGACACACGCAACGAACTCGAGTCCAGAGTAGACACCCAACCCGTCCGGCACAAGTCCGTCTTGAAACAATCGCACGGCGATCGCGGAAAGCGGGCGCGCTTGCCTCCGACGAGTTCGTGTGCTGAAGTACGCGGGGCGAGGCTTGCCCGAGCCGCAACACTCTTCCACGGACCAGGAGACCTCGTGCCGGAAACGGTCCAGCAGCGCGTACGCACGTTGAGCCATTTCATCGGGGGCGCGTTCGAGCCCTCCGTTGCGGGCGAGTCCGTCGAGGTCGTGGCTCCCGCGACGGGAGCGGTCATCGCCAAGCTTCCGCGTGGGCGCGCACCTGACGTCGACGCCGCGGTGTCTGCCGCCACGCGTGCGTTCCATGCAGGCTGGCGCGACGCCTCGGCATCGGAACGTGCCGATCTGTGCGACGCGGTCGCGGACCGCATCGCGTCGCGACTCGACGAGCTGGCCGAGCTGGAATCGCTCGATACGGGCAAGCCCGTCGAGCTGGCGCGCAGCGTCGACGTCCCGCGCGCCGTCGCCAACTTCCGCTTCTTTGCGGGTGCCGTGCGCCACCAGTCGAGCGAGATGCACGAGATGGCAGGAGCGCTGAACTACACGTTGCGACGGCCGCTGGGCGTCGTGGCCCTGATCACCCCGTGGAACCTGCCGATCTATCTGCTGAGCTGGAAGGCCGCTCCGGCGCTCGCCATGGGCAACGCGGTCGTCGCGAAGCCCAGCGAGCTCACCCCCCTGACCGCGCACGCGCTGGCCGAGATCTTCCACGAGGTCGGAGCACCCGCGGGGATCTTCAACATCGTGCACGGCATCGGATCGGAAGCGGGTGCCGCGTTGGTGGAGCACGACGGCGTAGCAGCGGTTTCGTTCACGGGAGGGACGGCCACGGGCACGCGTGTCGCCGCAGCCGCCGCACCGCGCTTCAAGAAGCTGAGCCTGGAGCTCGGCGGCAAGAATCCCACGCTCGTGTTCGCGGACTGCGACTTCGAGCGCGCGCTGCGCGGCACCGTGCGTGCCGGGTTTCTCAATCAGGGGCAGGTGTGTCTGTGCGGCTCGCGCGTGCTCGTCGAGCGCTCGTTGCACGACCGTTTCGTCGAGGCCCTCCTCGAGCGCGTCGGCGCGCTGCGCGTTGGCGATCCGTCCGACGCCCGCAACGACCTGGGAGCGCTGGTCTCCGTCGAGCATCGCGACAAGGTGGAAGCGTACCTGCAGCTGGCGCGCGACGAGGGAGGTACGGTCCACGGGGGCGAGCGACCGCAACTCGGGGCAGCGCACGAAGCGGGCGCGTTCCTGCGTCCCGCGGTCGTCACGGGACTCGACGCGGCGTGTCGCTTCGCGCAGGAAGAGGTCTTCGGCCCGGTCGTCAGCGTGCATCCGTTCGACGACGAGGATCACGCCGTACGGCTGGCGAACGGCGTGCGCTACGGGCTGAGTGCGTCGGTGTGGACGCGCGATCTCGCACGCGCGCATCGTGTCTGCGCGCGGCTCGAGACCGGCATGGTGTGGGTCAACACCTGGCTGCTGCGCGATCTGCGCGTGCCGTTCGGCGGCGTCAAGTCGAGCGGTGTCGGCCGCGAGGGCGGGCGCTGGTCGTTGGAGTTCTTCAGCGAAGCGCGCAACGTCTGTATTCAGATCGGCGACGACCCTTCCCCCGCCCCGCAGGCCAAGGAGGCCCCGCGTGACCCCTAAGCGCAACGCGAAGCCGGGTTCCGGCGCCATCGTCGCCGGAATTCTCGCGCCGCACCCGCCACACCTGGCTTACGCGGAGAACCCACCGCAGAACGAGCCCCGCGCCGAGTGCGGATGGGAAGGCCTGCGCTGGGGGTACCGCCGCCTGCGCCAGGCGTTGGCCAATCGCGAGTACGACGTCTTGATCGTGCACTCGCCGCACTGGCGCACGATCGTGGGGCACCACGTTTTGGGCGTTCCGCGCTTCGAGAGCCTCTCGGTCGACCCGATCTTCCCCAACCTGTTCCGCTACCACTTCAGCTTGGACGTCGACGTGGAGCTGGCCGAATGCATCCACGAGGAGGCGCGCGACGCCGGCTTGGTCACCAAGATGATGCGCAACCCGGACTTCCGGGTCGACTACGGAACGATTACATCGTGCCACATGGTGCGTCCGAGCTGGGACAAGCCGATCGTGGGC
Source organism: Candidatus Krumholzibacteriia bacterium (assembly GCA_041613275.1). Classification (GTDB taxonomy): domain Bacteria; phylum Krumholzibacteriota; class Krumholzibacteriia; genus JBFJHN01. The sequence goes on from JBFJHN010000175.1 coordinate 4,196, forward strand.
CTGTCGTCGAACGCCGGATTCTTCTATTTCGGCAACGACGTCGGACAAGAGCAGATGATCGCGCTGGGCCACGCCACCCGGCGCGCGGTCGAGAAGAGCGGCCGGCGCGCCGTCCTGCTGGCGAGCAACTCGCTCAGCCACAGGCACTTCACGGTCGAGCCCACGACGCCCGAGGACATGTCGCGCGAGCACATCTATCACCACGGGCAATACCTGTGGGACATGCGCGTGCTCGAGCACATGCGCCAGGGGCGCACGCGCGAGCTGATCGACGAGGTTCCCGACTTCATCGACCAGACGGAGAGTGAATGCAACGCCGGGTGTTTGACCTGGCTCGTCGCCGCGCTGGGATTCCCCGAGTATCCCGCCGAGGTCTACGCCTACGGCACGGTGATCGGCACCGGCAACGCCGTCGTCGAGTGGGATGCGCGCGCGGCCGATCCCGATTGGCGCCCCGTGCGTCTCCGCGATGTTCCGCACGACGAACCGATGGAAGCGACGAGCGAGAACGTGCGTCGCGCCGCAGCGCGTCGCGATGCCGCAGTGGCTGCGGCGGCGCAGGCGGCACGCGAGGCCAAGCCTGCCGCGCTCGACGATCGCGTTCCGGGCAGCGGGCGCATCGTCGGCGGCTACGTGGTTCCAGGGCTGCCGCACCCACATCAGGCCGCCGAGCGTTCGCCGGCATGGCAGGCCACCCGCGATGCGTTCGCGCGCGCGCGCGAAGACCTCGAGAAGCTCGATGCCGACATGCTGCTCCTGTACAGCACGCAGTGGCTGAGCGTGATCGGGCATCAGATCCAGGCGCACCCCGAGCCCGAGTGGGTGCACGTCGATCAGGATTGGCACGAGCTCGGCTCGCTCCCGTATCGGTTGCGCATCGACAGCGCGTTCGGTCACGCCTACGAGCAGGCTGCACGACAGCGTGGGCTGCACGCACGTACCGTGTCCTACGACGGCTTCCCGATCGACACCGGCTCGGTGGTGGCGCTGCAGCTGCTCAACCCGGACAATCGCCTGCCGGCGTCGATCGTCTCGTGCAACATGTACGCGGATCGCGCCGAGACCATCGTTCTGGGCAAGGCCGCCGCCGAAGCCGCAAGGCGTTCCGGACGGCGCGTCGTTGCGGTTGCCGTGACCGCGCTGTCGAATCGCATGTTCACCGAGCCGTTCGACCCGCGGGAGGATCGTATCTCGTCGCTCAAGGACGACGAGTGGAACCGCAAGCTCCTGGAGATCCTCGGGCAAGGCCGGCTGGAGGACGTGGCGCAGCTTGCGCGCCAGTTCACCGCACAGGCCAACGGGGATCGCAAGCTCAAAGCCATCTGGTGGCTCGCCGCTCTCATGGGTCAACACAACAACTACCGTGGGCACGTTTTCGACTACCAGCCGCTCTGCGGAACGGGTGCCGCTGTCGTCGGGCTGGTGCCCACGGCCGCCGCGGCGTCGAACCTCGAGTTCGACGAAGAAGATGTCGAGACGTATCAGGGCGACCGCAACGTTCTGGATCGCCAGGGCAGCGACGGCGGCGCGGCACCGACCCCTGTCTCGCAGACGGAAGCCGCCGCCGCGTCGGCGCTCGCCACGGCACCACATCCGTCCCAGCCCGCCGGCGCCGTGCGCACCGACCGCGCGCCCGAACC
>JBFJHN010000176.1:0-5825 GCA_041613275.1 Candidatus Krumholzibacteriia bacterium
CCATCGACATCGACTGGCAGACGGCGACCGTGGCCGATCTGCCGGGACCGGACGGCGACGTGTCGTTCGCGGAAGCGATGATCGCCGCCAACAACACGCCTGGTCACGACATCATTGAGTTTGCGATCCCCGAGTCGAAGTGGCAGCTGCAGTGGCTCTACCCGGGGTACGCGGTGGTCTACGCCTGGAACACCTACTTCTGGAACGCCTCCGAGAGCGTCACCCTCGACGGCAGCACTCAGGAGGCATTCACCGGCGACCGACACCCGGGCGACGCCGAGCTGCGATTCTACGGCGGCGCAGTTTCCGTGAGCGGCGGGAACAGCACGTTCACGGGCGTGCACGGCGGAGAAGTCAACATCGGCGGGTCGAACAACCTGGTTCATGGCAATACGGGCGGCATCCACATTTCGCTTTTTGGCGGCTCGGGCACCGAGATCCGCAACAACGTGGCCGGCACGATCAAGATCGATCGCTCCAGCAACAACACGGTGACCGGAAACATCGCGCAACGGGTGCGCATCTGGGGCGCCGCCGCGGCCGGCATGCCGGGTGACGGCAACGTCGTGGGCGGTCCCAGCCTGGCCGACCGCAACTTCATCGTCGGCTATGGCACGACGAACAGCGAAGGGCTTCCCGCGGGGCATGCGGTGCAGCTCGCCAGCGTCACCAACACCGTAATCGAGAACAACTGGATCGGGACGACAGCGGACGGCCTGGCGCAAGGCAACACGTTCTGTACCATGGGCATCGGCTTCCAGGGCGAGAACACGAACACCGTCGTGCGCAACAATCGAATCGCCGGGATCCTCGGACAGGGCCGCGGGCCGCATCACGCCGGACAGGTCTTCGGTCGGGCGATCATGATCAGCGGTTCCGGCTCGGGAATCCACATCACGGGCAACACGATCGGGCTCGACGCCAACGATGAACCGCTGCTGGGCAGCGTCACCGGCATCGAGGTGGGCACCTGGGCGTTCACGGGCGTCACCGACATCCAGATCACCGGCAACACCGTGGCGGGGAACCTGTTCAACGGCATCTCCATCGGGCGCGACGTCGTCCAGGCGCGCGTGTCGGCGAACCGCGTCTTCGCCAACGCGGCGCTCGGGATCGACCTGGTTCCGAGCGGCTACGGCTACGGCGTCACGCCCAACGACGCGCTCGATGCCGACACGGGCGGCAACGGCTTGCAGAACGTCCCCGTTCTCGCGGGCGCGACGAGTGACGGGACCCAAACCGGCGTGAACGGCACGCTGCACAGCAGCCCGGCGAGCGACTTCGTGCTGGAGTTCTTTGCATCACCGTCCTGCAACCCCTCGGGCTTTGGTGAAGGGGAGCTGTTCCTGGGGAGCACGACCGTGACGACCGACGCTTCGGGCGACGCCCCGTTCGACGTCGTTCTCCCAAGTGGTGTCGAGGCAGGCTGGGCCGTGACGGCCACGGCGACGCTCGAGCCCCTGGGAGCCACTTCGGAGTTCTCCGCCTGCCTCGCGGTCACGGCGGGTACGGTCACGGACGTGACGGTTCGAGAGCAGCCGCCGCGCGTTCGGCTTCTGGGCGCGTCCCCCAACCCGTTCAATCCGCGAACCGTTCTCGCGTTCGAGTTGCCCCGTCCTGGGCACGCGCAGCTCGACATCTTCGATCTGTCGGGGCGTCACGTGAAGACGCTCGTCGACGCGCCGCGTGGCGCGGGACGTCATTTCGAGACCTGGGACGGTCACGACGACGCGGGTCGGACCGTGGGTTCGGGTGTCTACGTGTACCGTCTGCGTGCGCTGGGATACGTCGAAGCGCGAAAGGTCACGCTGCTCAAGTGAGCGCCGTGTCAGTTGATCGCTTGACACCCTGCGACGTGAGTGCGCTTCGCCGTGAGAATTCGGAAGCGAACACGTCACAAGTGATCGCCACCGTTGCGACGGATCGAGGGGCCTCATGACGCGCTCGCCAATGGGCTGCGTGGCCAATCTACGGCACCCTGTACGCCGATTCGTTGACCCGACCTGGGAGGTTGCGTAAGCTCGCGCCTTCTCAGGCCCTCGGAGACTCGCTTGATCGGCAAGACGCTCGCCCACTACGAGATCACGAGTCTCCTCGGCAAGGGCGGTATGGGCGAGGTCTATCGCGCCCGCGACACCAAGCTGGGGCGCGACGTCGCTATTAAGGTACTCCCCACCGAGATGTCCGGCGATCCCGAGCGATTGGCGCGCTTCGATCGCGAAGCCCGTACGCTCGCCACGCTGCAGCACCCCAACGTCGCCAGCATCTATGGCTTCGAGAGCTCCGACGACGTGCGCTTCCTCGTCATGGAGGTCGTCGAGGGCGAGGACATCAGCCAGCTCGTCCAACGTGGCCCCGTTCCATTCGAGGACGCCGTGGACTTCGCGATCCAGCTGGCCGAGGGCCTCGCCGCCGCGCACGCCGTGGGCATCATCCACCGCGACCTCAAGCCCGCGAACGTCAAGATCACACCGGAGGGAAAGCTCAAGATTCTGGACTTCGGTCTCGCGCGGGCCTACACGGGCGACGTCGGTGACGAATCCAGCGTGGAGCACTCGCCCACGATCACGGCTGCGATGACGCACGCTGGCGTCATCCTCGGGTCGGCAGCCTACATGTCGCCGGAACAAGCACGCGGCAAGCACGTCGACCACCGCGCCGACATCTGGGCGTTCGGCGTCGTGCTCTTCGAGATGCTCACGGGCCAGCGCGTCTTCGAAGGCGAGACCGTGTCCGACACGCTGGCCGGCGTGCTTCGTGCCGACACGCCGTGGGAAGCTCTCCCGAGCGACACGCCGCAAGCGGTGCGACGTCTGCTCGAACGCTGCCTCGAGCGCGACCCACAGCGTCGGCTGCAGGCCATCGCCGAGGCCCGCATTGCGCTCGAAGACCTGAAAGCGGGGCGCGGCATCGAAGCGGCGCCGCAAGCGACCGCCTCGCGTGAGTCGCGCTTCGGACGCGAGAGGTTCGCATGGATGGCTGCCGTCGTCGTCCTTTCGGCGTCGACAGCTGCGATGTGGTTCCTGCGCGGTAGCGCACCCGAACCGCGCGTCGTGCAGTCGACGCTGCTGCCGCCGGCCGGATGGGATTTTGCGCCGGCCTCGCCTTTCGCAGTCAGCGCCGACGGCAGGCAGATCGCCTATGTCGCCATCGCAAGGCCGGACAACGACAACGCGAAGGCCGGATCCAACAGCGTTTGGGTGCGGGATCTGAGCACGCTCGAGCAGCGGCAACTCGCCAACAGCGATGGCGACGCCTATCCGTTCTGGTCACCCGACGGACGCTGGCTCGGCTTCTTCGCCAACGGCAAGCTGAACAAGGTCGAGGCGCGCGGCGGACCCGTCGTGCCGTTGTGCGACGCGACGGACGGCAGAGGCGGGACATGGAGCGCGGAGGGCGTGATCGTCTTCCAACGCTCCTGGAGCGAAGGCTTGATGAAGGTTTCCGCTTCTGGGGGCACGCCCGAGTTCGTGACGACTTTGAACGAGGAGCGTGTCGACCTCGCGCACCGGTGGCCGCAGTTCTTGTCCGACGGCCGGCACTTCCTCTTCTACCTCGTGAGCACCACGAACCCGACCGCGAGCGAGCACAGCGGCATCTATGTCGCGTCGCTCGACTCGAGCGAGCCGCGGCTTCTGCTGAGATCGGAGTCTCGTGGACGCTATGCGCGCGGGCACCTGCTCTACCGCGCCGGTTCGACGCTCATGGCCCATCCCTTCGATGCATCCAAGCAGCGGTTCACGGGCGATCCCGTGCCGGTGGCGACCGATGTTCCGGGCGGTGGCGTCTCGTGGGGCGGCGCGCAGTTCGGAGTCTCCGAAGGCGGCGTGCTCGTCCATATGCGCGGCGCGGGAGCGACGCGCACGCAGCTCACGTGGCGTGACCGTGACGGCAAGGTCATGAGCACCGTGGGCGATCTTGCCGGATACTGGGAGCCGCGGCTCTCGAAGGATGGCACACGCGTCGCGGTCTGCGTCGGACAGGACGTTGCCGACGTTTGGATCTACGACCTGCAAAGCGACATGCGCAACCGATTCACGTTCGATCCTGCCGACGATCGAACGCCTATGTGGGCACCGGACGACAGCCAGCTGGCGTTCGCGTCCGGGCGGACCGCCCGGGGTGAGATCTACGTACGCCCGACATCCGGCCAAGGCGACACTCAATTGCTCTTCTCGATCGACGAGCAGATCGAGCTGACCGATTGGTCGAGCGATGGTCGGGTGATGTTCTTCAACGTGATCAACCCCAGCAAAGGCGGGTCCGACATCTGGACGCTCGACGTGAAGACGGGTGAGGCGGAAGTCCTGCTGTCGGGGAACTGGTTCGAAGACGCGAGTCTCTCTCCCGACGGCACGTGGTTGGCGTTTGCCTCCGATGAGTCCGGAAGGGGCGAGATCTACGTGCAGGCCTTCCCGAGCGCTGCCGGCCGTTGGTTGGTTTCCACCGACTCGGGAGCAGGCCGTGCCACTCTGCCCGCGTGGCGCAGCGACGGCCGAGAACTCTTCTACTTGCGTGGGGGCGCGGTGGTCGCGGTCCCCGTGCAGCCCGGCGCGACGTTCTCGTTGGGGACGCCGAAGACCCTTTTTCGCGTGAGCGTGACATCCTCCGCGGCGGACTACGTCGTGAGCAAGGATGGCCAGAGCATACTCACCAACGAGCTCCCGCCCGCCGACCCCAGCAAGACTGGCGTTACGCTCATCCAGAACTGGACCGCCGCGCTGAACCGGTGATGACGCGCCGGAACTGACTCGGGAATCCTTGAGGGGGCTGCTTGACAGACGTTCGGGTGGCCCATAGTTTTCTTCTACAGCGCATGGCTGCCGTCTAGGTTTTCCCCCCGAATTGGCTCTCGTTTGGCGCCAGGCGCCGTCCTTGGCCGAATGAACAAGGGGGGACTCCATGATTCGCAAATATTTTCTTCTAGCTCTCGTGTTCGCATCGCCTGCCATGGCACTCGAGACGACGCCCGAGCATTTCAACCCGGCGAACCTCACTGCACCTGCATGGACTCCCGACGGCGGAGCCTATGGCTACCTCTCGGGTGCGGGTGGTCTGATCTTCAAGCCGCGAGGGTCTGGCGGGATTCCCTTCCAACCCGTCGCAGGTGCCAAATCACGTCCCTCGTTCGTGCCATCCGGCAACGAGTTCACCTACTCGGGCGGCACCGACGGGGAGTCCGACGTCTACACACTGCGCTTCGGAGGCTTGCCGAAGAAGATCACCAGAAACGGTGTCAGCTTCAATCCATCATGGTCGCGTGACGAATCCGAGATCGTCTTCGACGCGACCGTGCCGCCCAACCAAGCCTCGGCGATCTACGCCGTGGGCGCGAACGGCGGCAACCCCACCCAGCTGACCGCCGGGAACGGCGAAACGAACCCCCTCTGGTCCCCGGACGGACTGCAGATCGCCTTCACGCGAGGGGGCGACATCTGGCTGATGTCCGCAGGAGGCGGCAACGAGGTGCAGCTGACGAGCGGTGCCGACGACGACATCGCCTACGACTGGTCTCCCAACGGCGAGTACATCGTGCTGGGGTCGAACCGCTCGGGCAACGCCGATCTGTGGGTGGTCAGCAAGAACGGCGGCACGCCGCTGCAGCTCACCTATACCCCGAGCGATGAGGGAATGGCGTCGTGGTCGTGGGACGGCATGGAGATTCTCTTCTCCTGGTTCGGGAATCTGTTCATCCTGAGCGATCTCCCAAACTTCGCGGACCCCACCGACGCGCCCAGTGCGCGGCCCACGGTGCGCCTGGCGCCGAACCAGCCCAACCCCTTCAACCCGCGCACGACCATCCGTTTCGAGCTTGCCGACCGATC
>JBFJHN010000177.1:0-5794 GCA_041613275.1 Candidatus Krumholzibacteriia bacterium
CGATCGAGATCATCGGCCAGGTCAGTCGCATCAGGTAGGCGTTGAAGGCAACGAAGTCGCCGAGCGTGATTGCACCGCGCACCACCTGTTGGCCCCCGAGCCACAGCGTCAAGATGGCGCCGGCGCCGACGATGAGCGCCATCGAGGGGAAGAAGACTCCCCAGGCGCGCACCAGGCGCAAATTGCGGCGCACGAGCTCGCTGGCCTCGCGCTGGAACGCACCCAGCTCGTGGTCTTCCTGCGCGTACGACTGCACCACCCGCATGCCGGCCAGCGTCTCCTGCACGCGCGCCGCCACGCGGGACTCCTGCTCCTGGGCGTGCAGCGTGCGCGCGTGCACGACACGCCCCAGAACGCGCACCACGACGGACAGTCCCGCCATCGGCAGGAGCGCATAGATGGTGAGCTTGGCATCGATCAGCCACATCAAGACCAAGCTCGTCGAGACGATCAGAACGGTGTTCGACGAATACATGAAGGCCGGGCCGACAACCTGCCGCACAGCCTCGAGATCCGAGCTTGCGCGCGTCATGATGTCGCCGGTACGGCTGCGGTCGTACCAGCTCGGAGACAGTTGCAGAAGATGATCGAAAAGCGCTTGGCGCAGGTCGAACTCGAGGTGTCGCGACGCACCGATGAGGTCGCGGCGCATGAGGTAGCGAAACACGCCTTGGACGAGCGCGGCGCCGACGATGGCGGCGCAGAAGGGGCCCAGCAGACCGTGGCGCGACGGCTCACGCAGAACGTCCACGGCCTCGCCCAGGAGCCATGGGATCACCTGGCCGATTCCCGCCGTGCACACGATCCACGCGCTGCCCACGACGAAGGTGCGACGGTAACGGGCGAGGTAGGGCTTGAGTGTCGCGAACGCGCGAATCGTCTCACCTCCGGGCGATCGGCCTCATCGTAGCACGGGGCTCAACGACGAGACGCGGACCCGGAAGCGCTCGGCGGGCCGCCGTTGCGCGCGAGGTGCGGCAGCAACAGCAGCGCGCCGAGAATCATGGGAACGTACAGGGAGAAGAAGCGCCACAGGATGACGTAAGGCGTAAACAGGGCCGTCGACACCAGCGGGCGCATGATGGGCTCGGCGGTGAACTCCGCGACGCCGCTGGCACCGGGTGTGGGTGCGAAGTAGAGCACCAGGTACTGCAGCTCCTGGAGATAGAGCACGTCCCACACCTGACACGCGATGCCCATACCGCGCAGGACGACGTACGCGACGAGGAATTTGTTCAGATAGATGACGGCGGACAGGAGCATCCCCAGAACGATCATGCCGCGCTGCTCGCGCCCGCCCCGGCGCACCGCCGCGGCGAAGTCGGCCAGGAGCTTTTCGAACTGCGCCACCCACGCGCTGTCGCGCAGCTTCGGCCCGAGCCTGGGAACACGCCCCAGCACGCGCCGAAGTCCTCCCATGTAGATGCCCGGCGCCGGGACGGCGAGGACGAAGAGCAGCAGGATGGTTCCGAACAGAGCCACCGTGCCGGCGGAGAACACCCGGAATCCCTCGGGCATCGAGAACGAAGGGTGCAGCAGCGCGCCCATTGCGCCGGCGGCCAGCAACACGACGACGGTTCCCAGAAACCCGACGACGCTTGCGGCCGAGGCCACGGCGAACGACATGCCGGCGCGCATCATCACGTACATCTGTGCGGCGCCGCCGCCGGTTTGCGACGGCGTGATGCCGCCGAGGAGGATGTTGGCGCCGTTGGCCACCGTCGCATCGAGAAACGAAATGCGCGCCCCGAAGGCGCGCGAGAGGACGAAGATGCGCAAGCCGCCGGCGATCACGTCGACGAGCCCCTGACCCAGGCCCAGAGCCAACGCCCACAGGGGAAGGCCGAACAGCAGAGACAGATTGCCGCGCAGCTCGCCGCGCAGGAACAGCAGTAAGAAACCCGCGACGGTGAAGCCGACGAAGAGCTGCAAGCCGCGGACGAACTTCCGGCGGCTCCAGGGTGGGGCCGTCGGCGTGCGCGTGCCGCTGCTTGCGGGCCGCACCTCGCGCAGCGACGCGTCGAGCGGGACCTGCAGCGGGTCGTCGGAACGAACTCGGGATTCGGATGCGGACAACGCCTGCCTCCTACGGACGGCCCAGCTCGGCGTGGCGGGTGTGTCCGGAGCGCGATTGCACGCCAGCGCGGCAGCCCCGTCAAGATGGAAACGTGCGCAGCGTTCGAAGGTTCCTTACGGAGTGCTGCGCACTTTTTGTCCCGACAGCAACACCCACTGATGCTTTTCGAGGAGCGGCAGCAGCCGCCGCAGCGCCGCAACTACCTCCGGGTCGAACTGGCTTCCGGCGCGCTCCTCGACCACGGCGACGGCTTCGGCCGCCGAACGCCCGCGCCGGTAGCTGCGATTGGAGATGATGGCGTCGAACGTGTCGGCCACGGAAATGATGCGCGCGATGATCGGGATGTCCTCACCGGCGCGTTGCTCCGGATAGCCCGTTCCGTCCCAGCGCTCGTGGTGGTAGCGCACGCCTTCGGCCGCGCGTTGCAGCTGTTCGATGGCATGCAGCATCTCCCACCCGCGCTCCGGGTGCTCGCGCACCACGTCCACCTCGTTCTCGTCGAGTGCGCACGGCTTGTTGAGGATCGCTTCGGGCATCCCGATCTTGCCCACGTCGTGCAGCAGCGCCCCCCAGTACAGCGCCTCGAGCTCTTCGAGCTCGAGCCCCATCTCGTTGCCCACCAGCATCGAGACGATGTTGACGCGTTCCGAGTGCCCCGACGTGTACGAGTCCTTGGCGTCGATCGCGGACACGAGCGTCTTGACGGTGTTGGTCAGGAATCCCTTCAGACCTTCCGAGAGCTCGGCGTTCGCCAGCGCCAGGCCCAGCTGCGTGCCCAGGCTCTGCACCAAGCGCGCTTCGGTGTCGGAGATCTGCACGCCACCGGCAGGCCGCAGCGCGCACAGCACGCCTTGCGTGTGCTCGTGCACGACCACGGGAACGCTCACGCACTCGAGCTTGCTCCCGAGGCTCTGCGCCACCGGATGGTCCGCCGAGAGCTCCTCCACCGTCAACGGGTCGCGCCCGCGATGGTGCGCGTCGGCGAGACGGCGCGCGAACATCTTCCAGCGCTTGCGGATGTCGGTCTGCAGATCCTCGCCGGGAGGCTCGCGAAACGACAGCTCGAGCCGCGCGCCTTCGCGCAACCACACGAACGCGCACAGCGCATCCAAGGCGCGACGACACTCCTCGACGACGTGGCGGTGCGTGGGCCAAAGCTGGGGTCCGCGCGTGTACTGCCCCGACACCGAAACCAGAAGCGACATCTCTTCGGCACGGTTGCGCGGGGCGGCGCTCTCGGAGTCGGAGGATCGCGCGGGCAGCAAGGTGTTCAGGTCCTGGAGGAAGGAGTGCACGCGCGCGTCCATCTCGTCGACGCTCTCCGTGGCCGGTGCGTAGCCGAACGCGAACAGCGTGGGGCCGTCTTGGCCGGGCGCCGGCGCCAGACGCGCGAGGCGCAGCCGCAGCGGACATTTTTCGGCGATCTGGACGGGGACCGGCGCGTCGCCGCGCGCGAGATACGAGCGACGCTTGCGACAGCGATCGAAGATGCGTGGATCGCGCGCCTCGCAGGTGGCACATCCCGGCCCCAGCGACAGGCGCTCCGTATGACGGCCGGGCCCGTTCCAGACCTCCACCGACAGGCCCATCGACTGCGCCGCGCGGCGTACCATGTCGGCGACCGCATCCGAGAGGCGATGTCGGCGTGGGGGCACGGAACGTGTCTTCAAGCGTCGACCTCCGCGGGCTCGGCTCGAAGTGTGCAAGATGAACGCCAGAGCCCGGTTTCCGAGGCCTCCCGGCGGCGGCAGTCGGCACGCAGTTGGTCGCGACGTGGAATCGTGTTTCTTTCGCGTCGAGCCTCGCATCCGCCGCGCCCCAGGTCTGGAGTTCCAGCGTGCGAAACGTCTCCCGCAGCTCGAGCGCGTGGATCGGCGCGGTGTGGCTGGCGGTGGGCGCCGTTTGCGTCCCTTCTGCCGCGAGCTCCGACGACGCCTGGGCGGCTCTTGCCGGGCTGCCGATCGTGGACGTCCGGATCACGTCGCACGAGATCTTCGACGCGCACGCGGCCGAGAAGAACTTCGTCTACAGCTGGGCCAACGCCCTGCACGTGCGCACGCATGCCTCGGTGATCGAGCGCGAGCTCCTGTTCGCGGAGGGCGATGCCTTCGATCCCCTGCGCGTCGCCGAGAGCGCGCGCAATCTCCGCCGGATCGGAATCTTCCAGGACGTCGTCATCGAGGTCGCACGCCAAGGCGCCGGTGTTGCGGTGCACGTCGTCACCGACGATCGCTGGTCGACGCAGGTGATCGCCGACATCAGCAGCCAGGGCGACATCGTGCAGCTGCGAGTCGGCCTGGAGGACATCAACTTCGTCGGGCGCGCCTTGCAGCTGGGCGGCACGGTCGTGGCCTCCAACGACGTCGACGCCTTGGACGTCTTCGCGCGCGATCCACGCCTGTTCGGCACGCGCTGGCGCGGCGCCTTCCGCTACGCGGCCGACGATCTCGCCCTGCTCAACGAAGTGCGACTGGAGCGCCCCTACTACTCCGAACTCGTGCGTGGGACGGCAGACTTCGACTACCGCTCGGTGCGTGGTGAGAGACGTCTGTTCGACCCCGGGAGCGTGACGCGCGACACGCTGGACGTCGACGAGACCTTCGGCGAGGCATGGATCGCTTTGCACGGGCACGCGCGCACGCGTTCGCGCCTGGGACTGTTGTTCTCGCGGCGCGACATCTCGCGCGACGTGCGCGAGCAGCGCGCGGCCGTGGGGCTCGTGTGGGGCTGGATGCGACGTTCGTTTCGACCGCTGCGCAACGTCGATCGCTACGACAGCATCGAGGACGTCGGCAGCGGGTGGACGCTGCAGCTGGGCGCGGGCGCCGACATCGAGGCCTTCGGCGGCGAGCGCACGCGGCCGTTCTGGCGCGCGGACGCCGCCTGGTCGACTTTCCCGACGCCGAGCACGCACGTCGGCGTGGCCGCGCGCCACCATGGGTTCGGTCACGACGGACGCGTCGAGAACGGTCGCGTGGCAGCGGAGACGTGGGGCTTCTGGCGTCAAGCCGATCCGGCGGTTCTGGCGTGGAGCGCGGGCGTGGTGGCGCTCGTCCGCGAGCCGGAGTACCAGCAGTTCACCCTCGGGGGCGACGCGCGCCTGCGCGGCTACCCGGCGCGGCACGATGTGGGAACTCGCGCGTTGTTCGCGAGCGTCGAAGAGCGCATGTTCTCCAACTGGAACATCCTGTTCCTGCGCCTCGGTGCGACGCTCTTCGTCGACGCGGCCCAGGCGTGGTTCCCTGGCGAGTCGCCCCGCTGGCGCGATCTGAACGTGGGCGCGGGGTTCGGCCTGCGCATCGGCAACCGCAAGTCGGGCGCGGGCGTCACGCGGCTCGACTTCGCCTTCGGACGCAACTCCTTCGAGGTCTCGGTGTCCGGTGGGAGCTTCTTCCGGGCGGCGCGAGGGATGGAGTACCTGTCCGCGTCGCTCGTCCGCTGATCGCGAGCGGCGCCCCTCACTCGCCGGTGAAGTCGCGACGCGAGAACACGACGATCGAGGCGAGCACCCAGACGGCGCTTCCCAGAACCAGCCACACGAGCGCACTGGCCGCGGGAGGAATCGTCAGCGTGCCCAGAACCGCCGTGGGCAGGCCGGTGTCCGGCATCAGCGCGGTGAGATGGAAACGCACGGTGAAGTTGCGGATGAGGCCGGGGAGATACGGGATGGCCGACTCCCAGCCGAACGCGAGGAACAGCCCCACCAGCGCCGGGCGC
>JBFJHN010000178.1:0-5773 GCA_041613275.1 Candidatus Krumholzibacteriia bacterium
GCAACCGGCAGCGGCAGGAGGACGATGAGGCACGCAAGCGCCAGGCAGGCTCGGATCCGCACGACCGCCTCCCGCGAGATCCGCGTGCCGCCGCTCATGCTCCGGTGTTGAAGTCGACCTTGGGAACGGCGGCCTGCGAACGATCTTCGAGCTCGAAGAACTCGCGCTCCTGGAAGTTCCCAAGGCGCGCGACGAACATGTCGGGGACCGATTGGATGCGCGTGTTGAAATCGCGCACCACGGCGTTGTAGTAGCGCCGCGCGTTCTGGATGGCATCCTCTAGCTCTTCGAGCGACCGATGCAGATTCTGGAATCCGGTGTTGGCCTTCAGATCCGGATAGGCCTCGGCCAGAGCGAACAGCGAACGGATCTGCTGACCGAGCAGGGTTTCGGCAAGACCCGCTTCCTTGGCGCTGCCTTGATCGCGGGCTGCGGTTGCTTGGTTGCGCGCTTGCACGACCGCTTCGAGCGTCGAGCGCTCGTGCTGGACGTAGCCCTTCACGGTTTCGACGAGGTTGTCGACCAGGTTGTGGCGGCGCTTGAGCTGCACGTCGATGTCCGACCACGCACCTTCCCCGCGGTTGCGCAGACCCACGAGGCGGTTGTAGACGCTCACGGCCCACAGCGCAACCGCCACGAGGAGCGCGATCGGAATCCACGCCATGCCGAATCCTCCAGGGAGTGTCGAAGTATCTTTGTCGTTCGACGGCGGAACGTCAAGCGGTCAAATCGATTTGCCGCTTCTCTGCACGCTGCCCGGGCGCTCTGCTACCCTGAGCGCCTCTCGATCCGGACACGACGGATGGGCATGCGCCTGCTGAACTGGCACCGAAACGCTCTGTTGGCCGCGACCGCCACGCTCTTCGCGCTGGGCGTCGCCGAGCTGCTCGCGCGCGCGCTGTGGGATCCCGGGGGGTATCAGCCGGTCGTGCGCGCCGATCCCGTCTACGGCTGGGAGCTCAACCCGTCGACACACGTGCGCAGCGTCGATACGGACCGCCGCCTGCGCTACGACATCCACGTGAACGCGTTGGGGTGGCGTGATTCCGAGCGCACACGAGCGAAGCCGGCCGGAACCAAGCGCGTGCTCCTGCTGGGCGACTCGATGGTGTTCGGGACGGGTGTCGAGCACGGCGAGCGAATCGGCGATGTCCTCGATCGATTCCTGGGCGAAGACGTCGAGGTGATCAACGCCGGCGTCGCGGGTTGGGGCACCGATCAACAGTACCTCTATCTGTGCCGTGAAGGTTTCGACCTGGACCCCGATGTCGTCGTCTTGGTGCTTTGCATGGCCAACGATGTCACCAACAACCTGCTCGACCACAACCTGTTCGGCGTCGCACCCAAGCCGCGCTTCTCGCTGCGCGACGGAGTGCTGGAGTACGATCCTCCCGCAGAACGTTCCGAGCCGCGCAGCCGCGTCATCGGTCAATTCCTGCAACGAAGCCGCCTGTTGCACTACGTGGGGCGACACGTGCGCATTCTGCGCGCCCGTGTGCAAACCAAGCCGGCGCCCCACCCGGATGCACCCTACTATCCCGAGGACCTGGCCCGCGACGCGTCCAGCTGGTCGGTCTATCGTGCGGCGTACAGCGCGCAGTTCGAGGAGGCCTTCGAAGTCACCGAGACCTTGATCACGGCCATGCACGATTCGTGTGCAGCGCGCGGCATTCCGTTCGTCCTGTTTGCGTTCCCGCAAAAGATCGAGGTGGACGACGCGGCGCGCCAACGCGAGATGCGGCACTTCGGGTACGATGCGTCGTGGTTCGATTGGCAGCGACCCTATGCGCGCCTGCGTGCGCTCGCCGGGCGCTTGGGGTGCCCGTATGCGTATCCGCTGCAAGCGTTTCGTGAACGACATCACGCAGGAGCGCTGTTTCTGGCGCGTGACATCCACCCATCGCCGGCCGGGCACGCGCTCGCAGCCGAGAGCCTCGTCCCGCTCGTGGAAGGCGCCTTGCGCCTTCCCATCGAGCGCACGCAGCGTTAGAAACCATGTAGGAGGCCTCGCTTCCGGCGAGCACCGCAGTGGAGCCGCCCGAGCCCGTCCAGGAAGATCGCATGACCACTCGAGACCGGAGCACGAACCAGCCTGGGCGGAGCGCGCGCACTCCCGTCGTCGTCGTCACTCGCGAGGACCCGGCGCCCGTTTGCGAAGCCGTGCGCGCGGTGGGGGGCGAACCCGTGGAGCTGGAGCTTCTGGTCACCCGGTGGCTACGATTCGAGCTGCCGAAGGCTCGCGGGCTGGACGACTATGCATGGGTGGCGTTCACGAGCGCACGCGCCGTCGACGCGATTGCGCGCCGCGCGGTGCACGATGGGTGGAACTGGCCGCCGCAGGCGCGCGCCGCCGCAGTCGGCGACCGCACGGCGCACGAGCTGCAGGCTCGAAGCTGGATGCCGGAATGCGTGTCGTCCGGGACCGGGGCGCGCGGTCTGGTCGACGCCATGCGCACCCAAGTGAAGGCGGGCGCGCGTGTCTTGTTTCCGTGCTCGACATTGGCCGACTCGACGTTGCCGGACGGTCTGCGCCGCCTGGGTGCGGCGGTCGATGTGGTGCACGTGTACAGCACCGAAACGACGTGGCAACGCGATCCTTCGCGCAAGGCTCCTCTGGCAACGCGCTTCGCTCGGGCCCTGCGCGCCGGCTGCGTCCCCACGTGCGCCAGCCCGTCTGCCGTGCGCGCGTTGGTCGAAGTCGCCTTGGCTGCCGGTGTGGCGGAACGACTGCACGCGACGCCCGTGGTCGTGCTGGGCCCGACGACCGCGGCAACCGCGCGAGCTCTGAACTTGAACCCGATCGAGGCAGGCGGGAAATCCCTGTCCGACATGGCCCGCACCGCGGTCGAAGCGGCGCGCGCGCTCTGAACGCAGAATCTGGAGGCACCCATGCCGTTCCCCGTGGAGAGACTTCGCCGCCTGCGTCGAACGCCCGGCCTCCGGCGCATGGTGCGGGAGACACGCCTCACGCTCGACGGTCTCATCGAGCCCTACTTCGTCTGCCCGGGAAAAGGTGAGCGGCGCGAAGTGGAGTCGATGCCAGGCTGCGCGCAGCTGAGCGTCGACAATCTCGTGGAAGAGTGCAAGCGCACCTTCGACATGGGGGTTCCGTCGATCATTCTCTTCGGGATTCCGTCGAGCAAGGACGCGGTCGGGACGGAAGGTTACGCACCCGACGGCATCGTCGCGCGCGCCATCGAGGCGGTCAAGAAGGCCGTGCCCGAGCTGGTCGTGTGGGCCGACGTCTGCCTGTGCGAGTACACGGATCACGGACACTGCGGTGTGTTGAAGGATCGCGAGGTCGACAACGACGCCACGCTCGAGCTGCTCGCGAAGGAAGCGCTCACCTACGCGCGGGCCGGTGCGGACGGCGTGGCACCGTCGGACATGATGGACGGACGTGTAGCCGCCATTCGTGCGGCGCTCGACGAGGCCGCGCTGTCGCACGTGCCGATCATGGCCTACGCGGCCAAGTTCGCCTCGGCGTTCTACGGGCCGTTCCGTGACGCGGCCGGCTCGGCTCCGCAGTTCGGGGATCGTCGTTCGTATCAAATGGATCCGGCCAACGCGCGTGAGGCCATGCGCGAAATCGAGCTGGATGTCGACGAAGGCGCCGACATCATCATGGTCAAACCAGCGCTCGCCTACCTCGACCTCGTACGACAGGCACGAGATCGATTCGACCTGCCGATCGCGGCGTACAACGTCAGCGGCGAGTTCTCGATGGTGAAGGCCGCGGCGCAGAACGGCTGGATCGACGAGGACCGCATCATCCTCGAGATCGTCACCGCGATCCACCGCGCCGGCGCCGATCTCATCCTCACGTATCACGCACGAGACGTGGCGCGTTTGCTGGTCTGACGTGACGGGCAAACGAAAGGCCGCGCTTCGTTGCGCGGCCTTCGTACTGCGGTTTGAGGGTGAGCGTCAGTCCGAGCCGTCGGTGCCTCCGGTTTCCGAAGTGTTCTCGTCCTCGGCGATGGCTTTGCCCATCTCCTCGACGCCTTCCTGCATGGCCTTGCCCATCTCCTCGCCCATGCCCTGCATGGCCTCGCCCATGGCTTCGCCCATGCCCTTCATCATCTCGGCCATGGCGCCGCCGAACAGGGACATCATGGTCTGCTCCACGTCCACCTTCCAGGCGCCGTCTTCCTGCACTAGGACGGTCTTCATGGGGATGCTCATGTCGTTCTCACCCTGCGTGGTCGCGACGGTGGTCTCGACCAGCTTCGAACCGGACTCTTCGGTGACCGCACCCAGCGTCACCGTCACGTCCTTGCCTTCCATGTTCTCGGTCATCTTCAGCGAGGATGCCGACGAGGCGGTGGCGAAGGTCTTCGCCGTCTCGATGTCGTTGGCCTCGAGCGCGTCCCAGAAGCCACGCGCCACGTCCGTCGCCTCGTCGCCGCCACCGCAGCCGACCGCGAAGGACGCAAAGGTCAGGAGGCACAAGAATGCCATCTTGCGTCGCATGAACAGACTCCAAACGTCGTTCGGAAAAGGGATCCAGGCACCGCGAATGTCGATCGTCGTGCTCGCGGGGCGACTTCTGGCGCCGGCGGCGCAGCTTTTGTGCCACGGCGCGCCGCGCGGAGGCGTCTGGGGTCCCTGGGCGCCGCGTCTGCGCCAGTGCTAGGATTGCGGCGAGCGCGGATCATTTCCCGATCGAAGGAGCGGTTCCATGTCAGGCAAGCGGCAAGCGCTTTGGGCGTTTCTGGGACTGGTCGCCGTGGCGTTCGGGGCGCGTCCCACGATCGAAGCGGGCGAATCCCACGATGCCGAAATCGAAGCGTGGCGCAAGGGACGCATGGAGCGTCTCATGTCGGACACAGGCTACCTCACGCTTGCGGGACTGTTCTGGCTCGACGAGGGCAAGCACACCTTTGGAAGCGCCCCCGACAACGACTTGGTGTTCCCAAAGCACTCGGCGCCCGCGCACGCCGGCTTCATAATGCGCACGAAGGACGGCACGAGAATCCACGCGAACGCAGGCACCGAGCTCGTGCTCGATGGCAAACGCGTTTCCGAAACGCGCATGATCCCCGACTCGGAGGAAGGAACCACGACGTTCACGTTGGGGGATCTCAGCTTCTGGCTGATTCAGCGTTCCGACCGTTTCGGCATCCGGCTGCGCGACGTCCACAGCGAAATCCGCAAGAACTTCGGAACCATCGAAGCGTATCCGGTGCAGGAGAGCTACCGCGTCGAGGCTCGTTTCGAGCCCTACGACCCACCCAAGGAGACCCCGATCTTGAACGAGGTCGGGACGACGTCGATGAGCACGAGCCCGGGCGCCCTGGTGTTCACGCTGAACGGGAAGGAATGTCGGCTGGACCCGCTGGCCGACGGCCTGGACGACGAGTCCTGGTTCATCATCTTCGCCGATCACACCACGGGAGACGAAACCTACGGCAGCGGCCGCTTCCTGTACACGGGGCCCCCGGTGGACGGCAAGGTCATCGTCGATTTCAACAAGGCGTACAACCCGCCGTGCGCCTTCTCGCCGTACACCACCTGCCCGTTGCCGCCACCGCAGAACCACCTGGACGTGGCCGTGCGCGCGGGTGAGAAGGCGTACGACGGCGATCCCAAGACCACCAAGCACTGAACTCGTGCAACACGACGAGCGCGCCCAAGGCGCGTTCGCTGGGGCGTCGCGTTCAAACGCGAAAGGTAGGACAACCAGACGGACGGCGTTCGGGTGCCATGCTACGGTGTCGATGGCCCGGAACGTCGACTGAGTCGTAGGGAGAGGCTCGGTGAGAGCTCAAGC
>JBFJHN010000179.1:0-5772 GCA_041613275.1 Candidatus Krumholzibacteriia bacterium
CGCGCGGCGCCGCCAGCTCGATGAAGTAGACGCCGCCAGCAAGGCTGCGCCCCCCATCGTCACGCCCGTCCCAGACGATCTCGTGTCGCCCGCGCGGCAGGTACCGCTGAGACAGCCGACGCACCAGGAGACCGCGCGCGTCGTAGACGGAAACTCGCGCCGTGGCGTCGGTCCTCAGCTCGAAGGAGACGGTTGTGGCGGGATTGAACGGGTTTGGAAAGACCGGATGCAGAACCGCGCCCGGAGCGATGACAGAGTTCCTCGGTTCGAGCGCATGCGTCGGAACCTCGTAGACGACCAGGAGCTGGTCTGCTCCGACGTCGCTCACCTGCGTGCAGCGTCCGTCGGGCCAGACGATCTTCATCGTGTCCACCAGAGTCGCACTGCCCAACCCAAAGTGCGCCTCCGCCGGATTTTGCGACTCGAAATTGCTGCCGGCGCGGATCTCTCGCATTTGTGTCATTCCGCCGGCTTGGACGTAGACGCGCGCGCCAATCGCTTCCGTGTTCGGGGCGTCGCCCTGCAGACGCACCGTCAAATAGTGATTCTGATTCCCGCCATCGTTGCGATACAGCTTGGGAGCCTGCGAGTTGTTGGCGATGAACACATCGACGTCACCATCGCGTTCGACATCGAAGCAGACGATGCCACGTCCCTGACCGGTGTCAGCGATGCCGAGCGCTGCGGCCTGCTCCGTGAACGTCCCGTTGCCATTGGACATGAACAGCACCGCGGGGTCGTTCTCGAACGTGGGATGCGTCCAGCCGTTGACGTGAAAGATGTCCGGATGGCCATCGTTGTCGAAGTCGGCGAAACTGCTACCCCAGCCCCAGTGTCCGGCGCGCACGCCGGACGCGGTCGTAGCATCGGCGAAAGTGCCGTTGCCGACGTTGCGATACAACCGGTTGCCCGAAACGCCCCAGCCGCCGTCCGGCACTCCGTCGGCTTCCCAGATGCTCGACACGAACCAGTCGAGGTCGCCGTCGTGATCGTAGTCGCACACGGCGGCACCCATGCCGTTCTCGTCCGTAATGGGACCTGCATCAACGTTTTGGAAAGTGCCGTCGCACTGGTTGATCAAGACCTGCGAGGAACCGAAGTCGCACGCAATCAGCAGGTCGGGGCAACCATCGTTGTCGATATCGGCAAAGTTCGGCGTGAAGCTGAAGTCGTAGCCAGTGTCCGTCAGTCCCGTGATATTGGCAAGCCCATCCGCGGCCGTGAACGTCCCGTCGCCATCGTTCCGCCACAGGTGATTATCGGTTCCCCACTCGCTCCAGTGGCACAGGAAAACGTCCAGATCGTTGTCGCCATCATAGTCTGCAAACGCGGCCGACCACGTATCCACCAGCGAACTGAGCCCGCTGATCGCGGTAACGTTCTCGAAAGTGCCATCGCCGCGATTGCGCAGCAGCTGCAGCGCACTGCCCTCGATACCGCCCACGAACAGGTCCAGCCAGCCGTCGCCGTCATAGTCCGCGAAAGTCGGTCCCGCGGCGCGCATTCCCGTGAGATCGACGCCCGCGGTCGAGCCGACCTCTGTAAAGCCGCCGTCTCCGAGATTGCGGAACAGTAGGTTCGGCCCAATGTCGCCGCGAACGACGTAGAGGTCGACGAAACCGTCCCTGTCGTAGTCTCCCGCCGCCACACCGCCCGAGATCGTACGCGCCATGTCGGTGAGCCCACCGACATAGCCGTGCTGATAGTTGAGTCCCGCCTGGGACGTGACATCCTGGAACGATAGTGACCACGCCGCACACGGCATCGTCGTGCTCGTGACGAGCGCCGCTCCTATGAGTGCGTGCGCGCGTCGTGCCGAGCGCGCCGACGCGTCCCGCATGCGTCCCCCTCGGGTGTCGCCGTGGTGACCCAGAGTATACCTGTCTCAGCGCCCGTGCGCAGGCCGCTGCGTGCCGCGGCACGCGCGCATCCCGACGTGGGGCTTTGACCCACGAGGAGTATCGTCTACAATTGTCAAATCACGTTTGCAACGCTTCTTGCGTGGAGGACCGGATGCGTCGGCGCGCGCTCACCGCTGGATTCCTGCTCGCCGGCGTCGTCTGGGCGCTGGGTGCATGCGGCACGGACCCCACCGAGCCCGAGCCCGAGCCGCAGGTGGTAGACGATGTCTCCTTTGTCGCGCTCGTAGGGCGCGTCTATGCGTCGCGCGATCCGGAGGAATACGCGGCCCTTCTGGCCAACGATCCGGCGTCGAACGCCGTGTTCACGTTCCGTATCACAGATGCAGCGGGATCTACCCAAAGCGCCTGGGACGTCGAAACCGAGAAGTCGATTCACCAGCGCATGTTCCGGCCCAACGCCGTCCCGGCCAACGATCCACCCGTGGATCCCGAACTCTGGCTCGACGGCGTGCAGGTGACGTTGACGCCGCTCGGAGAATTCGTCGAACGAATCGAGCTGTATCGAAGCGCCGAGAACCCGGGCGGCGTGGACGCGTTGCGCTGGCGCGCCACTGGGGCGCGCTACAAGACCGACGTCTTCTTCCAGCCGAGTGGAAACACGGAGTTCGTCGTCGATGGCGAGGCCGCGTTCGTCGTTCTCGAGGATCTCAACAAGGAACTCGCGGACGCAGGCAAGTTCCTTTTGCTCTCGTGGAGCGATCCGTGCGCGCTGCCGACGATTCAGCAGCGCGAATGCTGGAGTTCGGTGAAGCAGTTATACGCGAAATGACCCATACGCACGTCTTCGGACTCCTCGACTCCGTAGAACCGCGTGGATGTCGGGCCGCGACACGCGTCCCCGAAGGCACCCAAACAGACGTGCAGTTTCCTCACGAAGACAACACTTGATCCCGTCCCTTTTGCCGCTCTAAGCTGAGGCGTTCACAGCAACGTCGAGTTCCGCAGGCGGATGTGGTGGTCCGACGCTCACATGCGTCGGGTGGCCAGGCTTTGCGTCGCGCAAGCCAGACTCGATCTTGGTCTCGCTACGAACGCTCGACAACCAACTCCAGGGGGACGAGAGCATGAAATCCAAGCTCGCTTTGACAATTCTGCTTGCGTTGGTCGCGATCCCTAGCCTGGCTCTTGCGCAGGATCCCTCCAACTTCCCATTGACACCCGTGTGTGATCTGAACATCGACAACGATGGCGACTGCATCGCCGACGCTTCGTCGCCGTCGGACACGGTGTGCGTCCGCGGCATCGTGATCGCGTGGAAGCAGTACGGAAGCCGCGGCCCGGGAGCCATCTACGATCCCGTCAGCGGCTGTTGCATCAGCATCTTCGACATCTCGGGTCAACCCGACCTTGCCATCGGCACTTCGGTTGAAGTTTGTGGCTGGGTGGGCAACTTCGCTGGACTGGCCGAGATCATCGATCAGCCCGGCAACGGCAGCAACGATCCGGTCGTCACCGTTCTCGATCCAGGCCCGCTCCCCGTGCTTTGCACGCCGATCAGCGGCGCCGATATGGCCGACGACAGCCCGACGGCGGAAGCGCTCGAGAGCTGTCTGGTGTCGGTGTGCGGCAGCTTCGTGGACACGGGTGACTTCCTGCCCTTCTCCGCCAACTACGATTTCGTCGACATCGAAGGCAATACGCTCGAGGTCCGTATCGACAGCGACACCGGAATCAATGGCACGCCGATTCCGGCGGGGAACGTCACCGTCAAAGGCGTCTTCGGTCAGTTCAACGGCTTCAGCGACACGTGCGTCGGCTACCAGCTGCTGCCGCGGTCGACCGCAGACTTCTTGCCGCCCACGTGCGAGGTCAACCTGGACATCCTGCCCCAGGGCTGCGGGAACCCGTTCAACACGACGTCGCAGGGCTTGCTCCCCGTGGCCATCCTGGGCTCGGCAAACCTCGACGTGAACGACATCGACGTCAGCAGCCTGCGGCTCGAGGGCGTCGCCCCCGTCAACAGCGCGGTCGAGGACGTCAGCACGCCGGCGAGCGGTACGGATGATTGCCCGTGCACCGAGGCCGGCGCCGACGGCTTCGACGACCTGACGCTCAAGTTCAAGCGCCAGGACATCGCCGCTGCGTTCTCCACGACGCTCTCGCACGGTGAGGTCAAGACGCTGACGCTCACGGGTTCGTTTCTCGACGGCACCGCGTTCGCGGGAACCGACTGCATCACGATTCGCGTGCCGGGCGGGACGTCCGGTCGCGCGGGTGGCACGAGCTTGAGCATCAGCCGCGAGCAGCGCACGTCGCTCAACCGCATCAGCTATGTGGTCGCGCAAGACGGTCACGTGAAGCTGGGCGTGTACGACGTCGCCGGTCGTCTGGTGGAACAGCTGCACGACGGCATGCAGCCGGCGGGGCGCTACGACGCTCTTTGGGACTCGGGCTCGCAACCCACGGGCATCTACTTCGTGCGTCTCGAAGATCGGACACGTGTGATCTCCGACAAGTTCTTGATCCTGGAGAAGTGAGCCAGGGACTTTCCAACTCCGGTGCTTCAAGAGGACGGCCGCCCCCCCCGGGGCGGCCGTCTGCGTTCGGAGCCTCGGTCGCACGGGGTGCAGGGCCGCCTTGGAGCCGTGGTGAGCGCTGTGTGTCAGGCCACGCCTGATGGCGCTTGACGCGGTGCACCCCACGTATTTTCTTGAGATTGCGCCATCCGGCCCCGTTCCAGTTTCGGCTCCAGGAGGTCGCCATGCCGTGGCCCGTTCGTCGATGCGCGCGAGCCGGGATCGTGGGGCTCGTGGTCGGTATCCTCTGGAGCGTGCCTCCCCAAGGCGTCGCACTCGCCGAGCGTGGAGACGTTGCCGCGCAAACGGTCCGGCTGCACGCATCGTCACAGCCGATTCTGTCCGCCGGGGCACGCCGCCATCTCAAAGCCCTTGAGAACGCGCTCGCGACCCGTGACCTCACGATCGTCTCCCTGCGGCCGGATCTGTCCGCCCCTTCGCTGCGCATCGAGATCACGCCGACCGAGCACATCACGGCAAGGCGAATCCCCATCGACGTCAGCACCACGCGCTCTGCGGCGTGGTATGGCGAGGTCGACGAAGGCGGCTATGTGCTGTTCGTCGAGCATGCCGAGTGGCTGCACGGCATCGTCCTGGCGCGAGGTCGAACCTATGCCGTTTCGCCGCTCGACACGCAGTGGAGCGCCGTACAGCGTGTCGTAGCCCACGAGACCGAGAGTGCTTGCGCCGGCGAGCCGCACGGCGCAACGCGAGCCACGCACGCGCAATCGATCGCGCCCAGTCCACGACGCGTTGCCGCAGGACTCGCCCCCGGGGAGAGTCAACCGCGCGTCACCACGCCCTCCGTCATCGTCGACGTTCTCGTCGCTTACGAGCCCGGAGTCCGCGATCTCGTTCCCAGCGTGACAGCGCACATCGAGTTTTTGACCGCATGGGCGAATCTGGCTTACACGAACAGCCGGATCCACACCGCGGCGGGGCCGTGCTGGGAGGGCGAGAACTGCGTTTCCCCGAAGCTGCGGGTGGTGGCGATCACCGAAATCGACTGTCGCGGCTGTGACAACCCGGACTTGACCAACCTCACGCTCAACACGCGTTTCGCCCTGCCGGACGATGGCTGGTTCGACGAGGTTCATGCTCTACGGGATGACATGGGCGCGGACGTCTGCGTCTTGCTCACGGCCATCGACCGCGCATCGGGAAGCGGCTCGGCCAAGCTGGGCTCACCCCATCCGGATTGGGCGTTCTGTCTGGCCGAAACGCCGTACAGCCTGGGCCACCCGTACATCTTCGCGCACGAAGTCGGTCACTTGCAGGGTGCTGGGCATTTCTCGCAGTCGGGTGATCGACCCTACGCGCGCGGTTACTGTCAC
>JBFJHN010000180.1:0-5759 GCA_041613275.1 Candidatus Krumholzibacteriia bacterium
GAGAGCGAACCCTCTGTGCGAGCCCGCGTGTTTCGTGCGCGGGCTCACAGCCTGCGACGCCATGCGCGCAGGCTCATCATACGGAGCGCGCGGACGTGCGCAACCGTCGTCACCGGGCTGATGGTGCTCACGGCTGCGGTGCCCCAAGCGTGCTCGGCCGAGCGCTTCGCGGTGGACGTGTTCCTGGGCGCTTCGTGGAGCTTCGATTCGGAGCTGCGCATCGACCAGGCCAACCAGCCACGCCTGCAGTGGACGGCAACCTACGAATCGCGTTCGTTCGAGTTCCCGCTGTACTACGCTTGGCGCCTGGGATGGCATCGCGAGCGCTGGGGCATGGAGCTTCAGCTCGTCCACCACAAGATGCACGTCGTCGAGCCACCACCCGAGGTGCAACGGTTCGACCTCTCGCACGGCTTCAATTTGCTGACCTGGAACGCCGTCACGCGCGCCGGGCCGGTGCGCGCGCGCCTGGGGCTGGGCGTGGTCGTGGCCCATCCCGAAACGAGCGTGCGTGGCGTCGAAGGCCCAGGGAGCTCAGGGGTGTTCGGATCCGGCTATCACGTGACGGGACCGGCGATCGTTCTGGGCGTCGGGCGGGCGTTCACCCTTCGTACGCGGCCGCGCTTCGTGCTGCTCCCCGAGCTCATGCTGTCCGCGGCCCGCGCACGCGTCCCCGTCGCCACCGGCGAGGGATCGACGTTCAACGTGGCCTTGCACGCGCTCCTCGGTGCGGGCGTGCGTTTTTGACACCGTGCGCTACTCGACCGCCAACACCTTGACCTGGAAGTTGAGCGTTTCGCCTGCGAGCGGGTGATTGAAGTCCAGCACGATCTTGTCGCCGCGAACTTCGTGCACGCGGATGGGATGTTGGTTGCCCTGCGAATCCTGCGCCGTCAGCTGCGTTCCCACCTCGCGGGCATCCGCCGGCACCTGGCCCGCGTCGACCTCGTGGAAGGCTTCCTGGCGCACCTCACCGTAGCCTTGCTCCGGCGCCAGCGTGACCGACTTGCTCTCCCCAACGGACAATCCCACGAGGGCATCCTGCAGCACGGGCAGGATCCCGGGATCGCCGTGCGTGAACTTGAGCGGAGCGCCGCCCACGTTGCTGTCCACCTGGGTGCCGCTGTCCAGCGTGAGCGTGTACTCGATCGACACGGTCTTGCCCTTCTCCACCGTCATCGTTTTCCCCTTCCCCTTGGAATCCGCGTCTGCGGCGGGAATCCAGAATGTCCCGGCTCACCCGGACACGCACGCACGAGCCCCAGCGGCCAACTTCAGGATCTCGAATCGCGACAATCAGGACGGCGCGAAGCGCCGCGCCGCGACCCGGCATGCACGGGGGCTACACTAACGCGGATCGCGTGATGAGCCAACCGCGAAGGTCAGCGATAGGGATTCCCCAGCCAGCGCGCCTCGAACTGCGCCGCCAGAGCGTCTCGCGGCCTCGCATCGATGTCGAGCTCCGAGAAGTGCTTCGTCTCGTCACCGACCGTGGTCGTGAAATCCAGGATGGTGGCGCCCTGGTCGCCCGCGCGGAAGGTATGGATGTTGTCGCGCACGCGCGTAAGCTCGCTGCGCCGACCCGGGAGCAGAACGCCGCTTCGCGTGCGACGCACGGTGAAGTGCGGCGTGCCGGGCTCCTGGGGTGGCACCTCGCCGACGGGTTCGTAGTGCTCGTAGCGGCAAGCCCCCGCGAGTCCGACGGTGACCACGTTGTGCATGGGATGGTTGTGCGGGCGGATCACAGCGCCCGGATCCATCGAGAGCTCGATGACGAAGATCCTGCCTTCGAACCACGCGGGCCCCGTCTTCAAGCCGTCCTGGTCGAACACCACCCGCTGGCGGCGCGGCATGGCCGCCGTTTCCAGCCGCGCGAGCAATCCCTGCAGCTCCCAGATGTAGCGCTCCTCATCGGACGACCTGGATTCGAGCTGCGCACCGAGCGCGCGCCACGCGTCGTAGAACGCCTGCGCGTCCGGGACCGGCGCATCGTCGCCCGCCCGAGCCGCGCGACCAAACAGGGCGCCGATCGCGGCGACCGCAGCACCCTGGAGCACGGTCCGGCGCGTCACGCGGATTCCCGGGACAGTGGTACGATTCCGAGCTGTCGCCGTGTTCGACATGCCAATCCATCCTTTCGATCGCCCACCGTGGACCGCACATTACACTACGGTCGATGACGGCGCATTTCGTGAGGAACGCATGATACGGAGCAAGACGCGCAGCCACTCACGCCTGCGGCTCCACGGCGTCGCGCGGGTCGCGGTGGTGTGCGCGGGCGCTTGGCACGTCTCCGTGTGTCCTGGCGCCGCGGTCGAGCCGTTCCCCACCGGTCGCCTGGTCGAGAACATCACCTGCCTCGTGGACTCCACCCAGACCTATACGCTGTTTCTGCCCGCCGGTTACACGCCTCCACGTGGAGGCGAACGCACGGATCGGCGCTGGCCCGCGCTGCTCGTCTTCGATCCTCGTGGCCGTTCCGTGCGCGCGGCGCGCATCTTCCACAAAGCCGTCGCCCGCTACGGATGGATCGTGCTCAGCTCCAACGACACGCGCAGCGACGGTCCGTGGGAGCCGAACGTGCGCGCCCTGGAGGCGCTCTGGCCGGAGATCCACACCCGATACCGCGTGGATCCAAAGCGTATCTACGCTGCGGGCTTCTCGGGCGGCGTTCTGGTCGCGTGGTATCTCGCACAGCTGGCCAAGCCGCACAGCCTGGCAGGAATTTTCAGCGCGGGAGGACGGCCGGCAGCGGAGATTCCTGTGCAACGCATCGAGTTCGCTCACTTCGGGACCGCGGGGCATCGCGACTTCAACTTCTTGGCCATGCGCGAGCTCGACGACATCGCGGCCGCGAGCGGCGCCCCGCACCAGCTGCGCACGTTCGTGGGACGGCATCAATGGATGCCGGAGGCGCTGGCGAGCGAGGGCGTCGAGTGGATGGAGATTCTGGCGATGAAGCACGGTCTGCGGCCGCGCGATCCCGTCCTCTCCGAGCAGATCTTCCAGCGCCACCGTGCGGGCGCGGACTCGCTGCGCGCACGGGGTCGCCTCGTCGAGGCCCATCGCGGCTATGTCGTGCTGGCCGATACGTGGGAAGGAATGCGGAACGTGTCGAGCGTGCGCCGCACGCTCGCATCGCTCGAGAACGACACGCGCTGGAAGGCGCAACGCGAAGCCGAGCGCCGTGCTCGCGCCTTCGAGATCAGCGCGCAGGAGCGCCTGGCCGGTCCGTTGCAGGACCTCACGGGCGCGCAGGGCACGACCGCGCACCCGCATTGGATCGACACGCTCGAGATCGATTCGCTGATCGAAAGAGCCCGAGACGAATCCGACCTCAGCCAAGCCGCACAACGCGTGTTGGAGTGGGTGTTCGCGCGCACTTCGTTCTACATCCACCAGGAGCTCGTGTCGCGCGGGGATCTCGCCCACGCCATTGCGGCGTTGCGGGTGGCCCTGCGCATCCACCCCAACGCAGCACATGTCTGGTACCACCTCGCGCGCGCGCACGCGCAGACCCGCGACGCCGAGCGTGCGGTCGATGCTCTGCTGCGCGCCATCGAGCTGGGCTACGCGAGCCTCGAACGCGTTGAGAACGACGTCGCGTTCACTCCGATCCGCGAGCATCACGCGTACACGCGCGCCGTGAACGACTTGCGTCGTGAAGCGACCGGCGAGGACGCGCGCTGAGTCACCGCGCTGACGCGCGTTGTGGCTTCGCCCCACGTCGGCCCGGCTTGCGTGGGCTGCGCACGCCCAAGCGGGTATGGGGCTTTTCACGCCTCCACCTGGGGCAGGGCCCGCACGGGGTTCGGTGACGTGGAACGGACGTGCATCGTCCGGGAACGCGCACCACGTCGACGACACTTCGAACCGGACGCGTGCTTGCACGACCCCTCGCGGTGCCGTGCGTCCGTCGGGCCTCTCCTCCCCGGCTCGCCCACCCATCCAAATCCCGTCCCCCGGCGCCGTGCTCGGTCACGGTCGCGCTTCCTCAAGGAGTCCCCATGCGCCGGATCGCTCGAGCCCTGGTCTGCCTCGTCGCGCTCGTCGTCAGAACGCTGTCGCTGGCGTCCGCGGCCGAACCGTTCGTGCTGGACGAGGTGAATCCCCAGCTGCACGGCCTCGACACGAGCCGCGAACACAACGCATCGCTCCGTTATCGCTTCGTGCGGATCCGAGCCGCCGCCTTGGGTGCCGAGGTCACGCTCAACCTCTTCGACGACCTCAGTGTCACCGCCGAGCGCATGGCAACCCGGCGTCAGCTGGAGAGCACGGTGTGGACGGGGCGCGTCGTGGACGATCCCGAGAGCTGGGTCATCGTGGCGACGCACGACAACGGCGCGACGTTCGCGAAGGTCGTCGTGTACGGCTCGATCTTCGAGGTGCGTCCACGCGCGCGCGGGGTGCACGCGATCGTGGAGCTCGATCCCTCGGCGAGCCCCGGTGCGGGGGCGAGCGAAGAGCCGCTCGACGACGCCGTGGTTCCCGACTTCGGCTTCGACGCGCGCGGCGGCGACGGAACGATCCAGTCCTCGCACAGCGTTTGTGACGACGCTTTCGGCTGCGGGGCGCAAACGATCGACATCATGATCGTCTACACCAGCGCGGCACGAAACGCCATGGGCGGCACGGATGCCAGCGCGCAGGCCACCATCGCCGCCGGCGTCGACGAAATGAACCTGGCGATGAGCAACACGGGCGTCGCGCACACCTACAACCTGGTGCACACGGCGCTCGTGGCCTACACGGAGTCGGGCAACGCCAGCACCGACTTGACGCGGCTGCGCAGCCAAACGGACGGGTTCATGGACGAGGTGCATCCGTGGCGCGATCAGCACGCCGCCGATCTCGTATCGCTGATCACCGCGTCGGGCGGGTGCGGCATCGGCTACGTCGCGATCGACCCCGTCAACTTCAGCGACACGTGGGGCTTCAACTGCGTGCGCGTCGACTGCCTCACAGGCAACCTGACCCTGGCGCACGAGGTTGGCCACAACATGGGCCTGCAGCACGACTGGTACGTGAGCACGGACGACCGTCCCTGCGACTGGCACCACGGCTACGTCAACCAGGCCGCGTTCGGTGGGACGAGCTCGCAGCGCTGGCGCACGGTGATGGCGTACAACACGCAGTGCAGCGACTCGGGCTTCAACTGTACCCGCCTCCCCTACTTCTCCAACCCCGACAACCTGCGCGACGGCGACCCGATGGGCGTCACGCGTGGGAGCGCGCAGGCGTCCGATGCGGCCTACGCGCTGACGCGCACGGCGTGCAAGGTGGCCGCCTACCGTAATGGTGGACCGGTGGCACCGCATGCCAGCTTCACCGCATCGCCGACGACGGGCAACGCTCCGCTCGCCGTGACGTTCGATGCTTCCGGATCGAGCGACGACGGAACGATCACGAGCTACGTCTGGGACTTCGGCGATGGAGCGAACGGGAGCGGCGTGACCACGAATCACACGTACGCGCTCCCCGGCACGTACACGGTGACGTTGACCGTCACCGACGACGAGGGCCTCGACGATACCGCGACGCAGAGCATCACAGCGCTCGATCCGAGCGCTCCCGTGGATCACGTCGCCGTTGCCGAGCAGTGGGTCTCCGGATCGGTGTCCGGCACGTACACGGACACGCACACCAACAACGGCATCAGCGAGAGCGTCACCGAAGCGACCAACGGCGGGAAGCCCGCGAACCGCGAGAGCTTCATGGAAATCGTCTGGCGTTTCGACATCACGAGCGGTGGCCCCGCC
>JBFJHN010000181.1:0-5743 GCA_041613275.1 Candidatus Krumholzibacteriia bacterium
CCGATCTCTCTACGACGACAACCACATCACGATCGACGGGCCCACGAAGATCTCGTTCTCCGAGGACGTGCCGGCGCGCTTCGCCGCGCAGGGCTGGCACGTGGCCTCCGTCGACGGGCAGGATCTCGACGCGCTGCACGTGCCAGCCGTAGGCTTCGAAGCGCTTGACCGCGTTGTCGCTGTACGCGAGATCGGTCTTGCCGTCGATCGTGATGTGGTTGTCGTCGTAGAAGCCGATGAGGTTGCCGAGCCGCAGGTGTCCGGCGAGCGATGCCGCCTCGTGCGACACGCCCTCCATGAGGTCGCCGTCGCTGGCGATGAACCAGACGCGATGATCCAGGACACGATGCTCGGGCGTATCGAAAACGGCGGCGAGATGCGCGCGCGCCCACGCCATGCCGACGGCGTTGCCCAGGCCTTGCCCCAGGGGACCGGTGGTGGTTTCGACACCCGGCGTATGGCCCCACTCCGGGTGCCCCGGCGTGCGGCTTTCCCACTGACGGAAGTCGCGCAGCTCGTCCAAGGTGAGGTCGTAACCGCTCAGATGCAGCAGCGCGTACAGCAGCATCGAGGCGTGCCCGCACGAGAGCACGAAGCGGTCGCGTCCCGGCCACAGCGGATCCGCGGGGTTGTGGCGCAGGTGACGCGTCCACAGCAGATACGCCAGCGGAGCCAGCGCCATCGGCGTGCCGGGGTGGCCGGACTTGGCCTTCTCGACCGCGTCCATCGCCAGAACGCGCACGCTGTTGATGCAGAGTTCTTGGAGAGATGTGGCTCGAGATCCGGTGGACATCGGCTGGCTCCCGCGTCGAGGTGGCACGCATCACGTCGTCGCTCGCGTACGGAACACGGGCACGCGCACGACGGCGTCGCGCTGCGTTGCGTGTCTTGCGGGGCAGCATAGTACGTTCGCACGCCACCGTCACGCGCGATCCGGTTGTCAGCGCTGCAGCTGGTTGCCCAGCTCCGCGACCATCAGATAGAGGAAAAGCGCCAGACACAGCGCCAGCATGGCGTTGGCCCGCCAGCCGTTGCGCAGCGCGCCGAGAGCGCGGCGATCGTTGTTCAAGTACAGCAACGTTGCTGCGAGGAACGGCATGAACAGGGAGCCGAGCGCCGCGTAGACGACGACCAACCACACCGGTCGTCCCCACGCGAGCAGCAGCATGGGGGGGAAGGTCATGAACAGCAGGAAGCCGCGATAGGCGCGCTGGCGCTGCGGGTGTGGCTCCGTGTACGTGCGCCCGCGCAACATGTCGAGCCCGTCCTGGAACAGGTACGGGACGCCCTGCCACACGCCCAGGAGCGAGCTGGCGACCGCGCCCCAGAAGCCCAACAGAAACACCAGCTCACCCGGACGGCCGAAGCTCTCTCCGAGCAGCACGGCCATCTGCAGGACGCCCTCGCGTCCCGCCACCTCGATGCCGCGCGGCAGGAGCACGGCACCTCCCAGCAGGATCACCGACAGCCCAAACACGCCGGTCAAGCCGTAGCCCACGGCCAGGTCGACGCGCATCGCCTGCGCCCATGACGCCCCCGACCAGCCCTTTTCGCGGATCCAATAGTTGTAGGACAGCAGCGTCAACGTGCCGCCGATGCCGCCGACGACGCCCAGCGCCAGCACGGTGCTGCCGGGCGGAACGCGCGGAAACGTCAGACCGCGGAGGACTTCGACGAGAGGGGGCCGCTGCACGAGCGCACTGCCGAGAAGCGTCACGACCATGACGCCGATGACGACCTTCATCACGGTCTCGAACCGTCCGTAGCCACCGAACCACACGAACCCGAGCGCGGCGAGCGCGTGCAACACGGCCCACGCCTCCAACGACACGCTCGGCACCAGCGCGTGCGCGGCCAGGCCGCACGCGGACATCAGGGCCGCAGCGACCACGAAGCTCCACACGAGCAGATAGATGAAGAAGGCGATGCGAAACGGCCGCGGAAGGCGCTGGCCCCACCCCTCCAGGAGCGTGCTGCCGGTGGCGAGCTGCCAGCGCGCGACGCCCTCGGCAAGCGCCAGCTTGAGTACCGCACCCACGAGCGCCGTCCACAGCAGCGGGAAGCCGTAGTTGGCTCCCGCCTTGGCTGCCGCCACGAGGTCGCCGGCGCCGACGCCGGTGGCGGCCACGACGAGGCCGGGTCCCACCCAACGCAGGTGCGCCCGCAGGCCGCGCGGCGGCTGCGGCACCGCGCTCAAGCGCTCTCCGCGCGCGGACCGCGGCGTGCGAGCGCCAGTCCGAAGAGCTGCTCCGGATCGGTGAACCACTCGGCGAGCTGAAGGCCGGTCCCGCGCAGCAATTCGTCGACGCGCGTGCGGTCGTACTTGACGCTGATCTCGGTGCGGATGAAGTCGCCGGGCTCGAACACGAGCAACGTGCCGGTCGCGCGCAGACGCACCTCCTGCGCGCGTGTCGCCACCAGATGCATTTCGATACGATGAGCGTCTTCGTCGTAGAAGGCCCGGTGGCGGAACGCGTCCGGGTCGAAGTCGCCGTCGGCGACGCGGTTGAGCACGCGCAAGATGTTGCGATTGAAGTGCGCCGTGACGCCTTGCGCGTCGTTGTACGCGGCCTCGATGCGTTTCGGATCCTTGATCAGGTCCACTCCGAGCAGGAAGAACTCGCCTTCGTCCATGACGTCGGCAACGCTGGCAAGAAAACGTTGCGCGTACTCGGGCGTGAAGTTTCCGATGGTGCCGCCGAGGAAGATGAGCAGCCGGCGCTTGCCGCGCGGGATGCGGTCGAGGTGCTCGATGAACTCCCCGATGATTGCGTGCACGCCGAGCTGAGGATACGTCTCGAGCAGCTCGTCCGCGGCGCGGCGCACGATGCCCTCGCTCACGTCGAAGGGAACGTACGTATCGCAGCCGCTTCGGAGCATGGGATCGAGCAGCGCGCGTGTCTTCTGGCTGGCGCCCGAGCCTAGCTCGACGAGCACCTGACACTCGCAGCGTCGCGCCACGCTGTCGGCGATGCTCTCGAGCAGCGCGCGTTCGGTGCGCGTCTGGTAGTACTCCGGCGTTTCTGTGATGCGTTCGAAGAGCTCCGACCCGTGATCGTCGTAGAAGAACCGCGGCTCGATCTCGCGAGGCGTTCGCAGCAGGTGCTCGCGCACGCTGCGGAGCAGCGACTCGGGGCTCTGGTCACGCAGGTGGACGTCGACGACGAGGTGCCCTGCGGCTACGGACGGTTCGGTCGAACCCAAGCGTCGTCCTTCCACTCGTGCGAGACACGTGGGACGCGCCCCGTGTCACGAAACATCCAGGCCGCGCGGACGCAGCCTGCGCTCCAGGGCGCCCAACAACGCGTCCACCGTGATGGCCAGCGCCGCTGCGGGCAGCGCTCCGGACAGGGTAACAGTCGTATCCACGCTCTGCACGCCGGAGACGATCGGTGCGCCCAGGCCGCCCGCGCCGATGAACGCCGCGAGCGTCGCCGTGCCCACGGTGATCACCGCCGCCGTACGCACACCGGCCATGATCACCGGAGCGGCGAGCGGCAGACGCACCGCTCGCAGGACCTGCGCGCGCGTCATGCCCAGCGCCGTGGCGGCTTCGACGGCTTCGGGTCCGGCATCCCGCAGTCCGCTGTAGGTGTTGCGGAGAATCGGAAACACGGAGTAGATCCACAGGGCGATCACGGCCGGCAGCTCGCCCACACCGAAGAACGGAATCATGAACGCCAGCAGAGCCAACGACGGAATGGTTTGCGACGTGCCCACGATGCGGATGAGGGTTTCGGCCGCGCCGCGCCGGCGTTCCAGTGCGATGCCGAGCGGTACCGCGACCAGGATGCCCAGCAGCAATCCGGCACCCGACAGGTACAGGTGTTCGAGCGTGCGCTGGCCGATTTCGGCGCGCGTCGCCCACATGTAGTCCACCAGGCTGCGATCGCGCGAAGACACCGCCTGCACCTCGCGGTGCGCGCTCAGCCCGAGCTCCTCCAGCGCGTCTTGCGCCGCCTGCTCGACGGGCACGCCCTCGTGCTCGACGCGCAGATTCAGCCCGCGCATGAACTCTTCCGAGATGGCATGCGTCAGAAGCCCGAGCACGTTGCCGACATCCGGGTGTTCCCGCAGGGTTTCGCCGCGCACGAGCGCCGCGGCGGCGTAGGGCGGGAAGAAGCCGCGGTCGTCGTCCAGCACGACGAGGTCGTGCACGACGAGCCTGCCGTCGGTCGTGTAGACGTCGAGACATTGAATCACGCCCTCGCCCGCGGCCTGATACTTCAGGGCCTGTTGCATCTGACGCACGCTCGCGAACCGCAGGCCGTACACACGCGCAAGCCCGGGGAGGCCGTCGTCGCGCTGGGAGAACTCGTAGCCGAAGCCGGCCTCGAGCTGGGGGGCCACACGCACGAGGTCGCTGATCGTGCGCAGCTGGTGCTGCTCGGCGAGCGCGCGCGGCACGGCCAGCTCGTAGGCATTCTCGAACCCCAGCGGCGCGATCCACCACAGGTTCCAGCGCGACCGGAAGGCATCGCGCACGCGGTTCCACGTCCAGCGCGCGTCGCCCTCGGGGACTTCGCCCAGCACGGTGACCAGACCGGTGCCCGTGTACTCCGGGTAGACGTCGATGGCGCCCGAGCGCAGCGCTTCGAAGCACACCTGGGTGCCGGCGAGACCGAGCCTTCGCTCGACCTCGAGCGCGGTGTGGGATTCGATCAGCCGCGCGAACATCTCGGCCAGCAGTCGGCTCTCGGCAAAGTTCTTCGAGCCGATGACGACGCGTTCCGCCGCACGCACCGGCGTCGCCGCCACGATGACCAGGCAGGCGAGCGTTGCGGCAACCCGTCGTCGCGTTCGAGAGGACTTCAAACGAGCGCGCGCTCTCACGCCGGGCCGACCTCCGGAGCGTGCGCCCAAAGCGCCTTCACGTAATCATCGCGCGGCTGGTTCCGGAGCTCGCGTGCGGGACCGATCTGCAGGATGCGACCGTTGCGCATCACCGCGATGCGATCGGCCAGGCGCGCGGCCTCCATCAGGTCGTGTGTCACGAGCAGCATGGTCTTGCCGAGCCGGCGCTGCAGCTGCACGAACTCGCCCTGGAGCTCGACGCG
Organism: Candidatus Krumholzibacteriia bacterium; assembly: GCA_041613275.1. Taxonomy (GTDB): domain Bacteria; phylum Krumholzibacteriota; class Krumholzibacteriia; genus JBFJHN01. The sequence continues at coordinate 5,058 of JBFJHN010000181.1, forward strand.
TGTCAGGGCATCCAGCGCCCCGAACGGCTCGTCCAGCAGGACGACGTCCGGGTCCGCGGCCAGGGCACGCGCGAAGGCGACGCGCTGCCGCTGACCGCCCGAGAGCTCGGCCGGGAAGCGTTCGGCGTAGCCGTCCGCGGGCAGTCCGACCAGCTGAAGCAGGTCGTCGCGTCGCGCGCGACGCCGTGGGGCGTCCCATTGCAGCAGTCGGGGGACCAGCTCGACGTTGCGGGCCACCGTCCAGTGGGGGAGCAGGCCGCCGTCCTGCTGCATGTAGCCGGTGCGCCGCCGCAGCGTGATCGGATCCAGCTCGCGCGCGGGGTGCCCCTGCACGTAAACGTCGCCGCGCGTCGGCTCGACGAGCCGGTTGAACAGCCGCAGGAGCGTCGACTTGCCGCAGCCGCTCTCGCCGACCAAAGCCAGCGTCTCTCCGGACTCCACCGCCAGGTGGACGTCGACGAGCGCATCGACGTCGTTCGCGTAGCGTTTGCTCACCTGAACCGCTTGCAGGACGGGCGGGATGTTCGCTCCTTCGACGTCTCCGGCGGCGTGCGACCGTGGAGCCTCTGGTGCTTCGCACTATAGACGAGGGCGCGACGGGTCCGGAGCGTACCCCGGCGGCGCGTTGGCGTCCGCTCGCCGCCGCCGCCGGACAAGGCTGCCCTGGACGCGGGCGCGCCTTGGCA
>JBFJHN010000182.1:0-5732 GCA_041613275.1 Candidatus Krumholzibacteriia bacterium
CCAGGCACGATGAAGGCCGGAACGGCCAGATCCCGCAGTATGTTCGCGACGGTGATGTAGCGCGTCTCGTCGCAAGGCTCGTTGCCGGCGAGGATGTCGCCCACGTGGACGAGGAAGTCGGACTCGCTGTAGAGGTTGTGGTCGTCGATGTGCTGCTGGAGCTCGGCGATTTCGGCGGTGCCGTAGGGTGCGTCGCCGGTGACCGAGAAGGTGATCTCCTGCGCTCCCGTCACACCCGGGACGGCGCACAGGATCCCCACCAGCGCTGCGCGCGCCGTTCGCCACCCGAAACGCAATGAAAGCCGCAGGTTCCCGTCACGTGGAACGCCGCGAACGAGAGCTGTACGCATACAGTCCGGGGAGGACGGGGTGGCGGGTTCCGTCTCCAGTCGGGGTCGACGCTCGATGCGAGACATACGGCTCGCAACGCGACGACCCGGTTCATCCTTGAGTTCGAATCTGCAACAAGTTTACTCCGTTCTGCATGTGCATGGGCGCTCGATGTCGCGCACAGTTGACAAGTGCTCGAAGTGCGACACAAAGTCCCGTTTTTGACGTTTCGACCTGCACTGGTTTTACGCTCAAGGACACTTGAGATCGTGCAAATGTGCGATCCGCCCCACGCCCGTGCGACTGTCCGGACCGAGGGCGCACGAAAAGGTCAAACTGCGAGGATTGGCCAACGTGACCGCGCGCGACCGCCGTAACTCGCGGCGGTGCAAGAGCGATCCCGCAGCTCCGATGCGGAACAACGCGGCATCCTGGGGAATCACGCGGAACGATGGGGGACCGGATCCAACTCCACGGGTGTGGCGCGTGATTCCGACGACTTGCACCGACGTCCGTTCAGCTTCTACACTTGACGTGGGGTTTCGACCTGCGGTCCCTTCGCCCGCTTGCGAACCTCCCGGACCCGATGAGGGTTCAGAGCGCCCCCACGTCATCTCCGTGGATCACGCGTGCCGGACCTCCATCCGGCTGAAGGATCAGTTCACCATCTGCATGGAATGCGATTGGTTATGCCCACTCACAGCTACCGTACGCGCTTGCGTATCGCGGGAGCGCTTGCTCTCGGACTTCTCCTTTCCGTTCCCGTCTCGGCCGCACACGCGGGCGCGATCCGAGGAACGGTCCGCGATGCGGTCACCGGTCAACCTCTCGACAACATCGATCTGGATCTGTTCGATTCCGCCTTCAAATCGGTGAGCGGCATCGGAGACGATTCGGGCACGACGTTCGACGACCGCACCGCGGCCGACGGTTCGTACAGCCTCGAGCCCCTCCCTGCCGGTGAGTACTACGTTCGCGCCGACCCTTCGATCGCCCAGGGCTACGTCGGCCTGTACTTCCCGGGCGAGTTCCTGTCGGCTGACGCGATCACCGTACAGGTGCACGAAAACGGCGAGACCACCGTCGACTTCTTCCTCCATCGGGGCGGCACGATCTCCGGCCGAATGCTCGACAGCGTCACCGGCGACCCGGTACCCGACGTCGATCTGGACGTGTACGCCTGGGACGAATCGTTCGTCGGAACGATCAATGGCAAGTCCGATGCGAACGGTGACTATGAGATCGGGCCGTTCCCCACCGGTAATTTTTATCTGTCGGCCGACACCGACATCGACGCGATGTACGTCCCGCAGTACTACGGGGGCGCCGCGACGCTCGAGGAGTCTCAGCCCGTGAACGTCCCGGATCCGAACAACGTCGCCAACGTCGACTTCCAGCTCGTCCGTGGCGGCAACCTGCGCGGCTTGGTGCAAGACGCCGTGACGTACTACGCGCTCGCCGGTATCGACCTGGACATCTTCGACGCCAATCAACAGTTCGTGTCCAGGGTCAACGGCAAGACCGAAGAGAACGGGTTCTTCCACCTGGGAACGCTGCCGGCCGGGCAGTACTACCTGAAGGCGGATCCACGCGGCTCCGATCCGTACCTGGACACGTGGTACGGCGACGTCCAGGACATCGAGTCCGCGACCCTCGTGACGGTGAATGCCGGCGAGGTCACCTCGTCGCTGATCATCGCCGTTGCTCCCGGCGGCTGGATCTCCGGCACGGTCAAGAAATCCTCCGGTGAGCCTCTCGTGGACGTGGACATGGACGTGTTCTCCATGACCGGCGAGCTGCTGCCGTACAACGCTTCGACCGATGAGAACGGCTTCTATCAGTTCCCGACCATGCCGGTGGGCGACGTCATCGTGCGAGCCGACCCACGCGGCGTGTACGAGCTGCGTCCGAAGTACTCGGGCGGCGCCAGCCAGATCGCCGAAGCCAGCTCCGTTTCCGTCGTTGCGGGAGACAACACGCAGACGGACATCGTCTATTACGTGAGCGCGCATCGCGAGCGCAACCGCGGCGATCACGCTCTGTTCGAGGCTTCCCCCAACCCGTTCAATCCGCGCACGACCGTCTCGTTCCGACTGGCCGAGCCACAGAACGTGCGCCTGACGATCCATGACGTGCGCGGCCGCGTGGTTGCCGTTCTGGCCGACGGCCCGCTGGGTGCGGGAGCCCACCGCATCGTCTGGGACGGCATGACCTCGGCGGGCGTTCCCAGCGCCACTGGGGTGCACTTCATGCAGCTGCAAACACCGGATCGCATCGAGAAGCGCAAGCTGATTCTCTTGAAGTGACCCGGACAAGACGCGATCTTTCGCGCGACCCACGGATGGAGCCGGCGACCGCAAGCCCACGCGGTCGCCGGTTTCTTTTGCTTGTGCGTTAGCTGTCGGCGGTCCCGTCGTGGGGGCCTGCCCCGAACCCTCGCGAGGCGTCTCCGCGCCGCCACGCAGCTCGCGAGCGACACCTTTGCGGCTCCCCCACCGCGCTTCGCCGCACTGCGCGCGCGCGCACGATCGACGAAGGTGCGCCGCATGGGGCGCGACGCGATCGAGAGGAACTGCGCTCGACTCTTCCCATCGACGCAGAGTCGTCGTGCACAAGCCGTGTGATCCCTGGCCGCTTTCATTTCAGATCGTCGCGTACCGCCGCGATCCCAAGATCAGACGGGCGCCCGTTGCGCCACGGGATCGCCGCGATCGCAAATTGAATCGATGCGTTGGAGCAGCGTGTTGCAAGCGTCGTGCGCCGACCACGTTCCCTCGATGCTCCACGCGACGTGCATGCGTGCGTCGGAGGCTCGATCGTCCAGGACCGAACACTGGGTCGCGAGACGCCGCAGCAGATGGCGCACGCCCGCTCGATCGGTTACCGCCAACACCATCCACAGCCCGGGCTGAGGACACAGGAGCAGATCGGTGCGCCGAATGGTGCGGTGGATTCCCTGCTCGAAGGCAACCGCACTGGGCTCGTCCGTCGCCGAGGAGCGCGCCGCGAGGAGCGAAACGGCGTGCCCCCCGCCCTCGAACCCGCGCAGGCGCATGACATAGTGTTCGACCAGTGCGTGCGGCTCAGCGCGCGGGAGGGTGAAAGAGAACGTGCTTCCCTCGCCCGGCACGCTCTGCACGTCGATCCGTCCCAGGTTCGAATGCACCAGCTCGCGCACGACATGCAGCCCCACGCCCAAGCCCTTGGTCGAGGAACGAGGCGGCTCTCGCAGCTGGCGGAAGGGCTCGAAGATCGCGGCGAGAGACTGGCGATCGATTCCGGGGCCGTCGTCGCGCACCGAGATCATGACCTGCCGGCCATCCGTGTGCGGCGCCGCCTCCACCGTCGCGTGTCCGCCCTCGGGGCTGAACTTGAGCGCATTGGCCACCAGATTGCTGATGATGCGCGCGACATTCTCGGGATCGCAGAACACCTCGGGGAGTTCGGGTTCGACGCGGAGCGTGAGCCGCACGTGGTTCGTGCATGCGCGCCGCTCAAGCTTGGGAAACAGCGATTGCGTGATGTCTGAGATCGAGCAACGTCGCCGGAAGGTGCGCAGCGTGCCGGCTTCGATGCGGGTCACGTCGAGCAGATCGTCGACCAACGTGTCGATGTCGTCGATACGGTGCAGCACGCGATCCAGATGCCCCTGCTGTTCGGCATCCAACGGTTCTTCGCGCAAGCTCGACACCGTCTCCTTGATGACGGTCAGCGGAGTGCGAAACTCGTGGGCGAAGCCGCCCGAGAACTCGCGCACCAAGCGGAACAGGCTGTTGAGGCGCCCGTGCAACCGTTCGAGCTCATCGGCCTGTTCACGCGTGGCGCGCGTTTGGTCCTCCATACGCCGTTGCAACGCCTGCGCACGTTGCTGGGCGTGAGCGAGTTCGACTTCGCGCAAGCGTGTCAGCTGGTTCTGGAGTCGCAGCAGGTGCCGGTGACGTTGTGTGAGGTACGCCGCGAGCAGTACGACGATCATGCTCAGTCCGGAAAGAAGCAGCGACGCGCGGTGCATCCAGGGCCAGGTTTCGGCAAAGCGCGCCGTCGCGGAAGGAACCAGGGCAACCGTCAACACCGCAGCGATTCCGAGGCCCGCTCCCGCGAGCCACCGCCCGGGCGCCCAAGCCCGCCACGGCGTGCGGGGCTCGTCGGTGCGCTCTCCCTGAGGTGAGCCTGCATGCGGTTTGGAGACCATGCGATTTCCCACGCGTCCGAGACCACTTTCGAGCAACGTGCGCGACACGTGCAAACCGTGCTCCAAGCGTCCTCGGGGAGAGTTTGAATCTGGGAGCGTCGCGCGGGTGCGCGGTCGGCCGACTGGGGGCTTCACGTAGGTAGTTCTGCGAACGGCGGGCTAGTTCCAGGCCCCGGAGGCCACGAAGCCTGCCCAGTAGAACGGGTGCGTGCTCTCGCCGCGCCCGCGGCGTGCGCGCAACGTGCGCGCCGTCGCCTCGTGGACGGCATCGACCGTATCGCGCCCGCGATCGAGACGTGCCTCGTACAGCTGCTGCATCCACTCGCGAGTGGATTCGTCGGCGACCGCCCAGAGGCTCGTGATCACCGTGCGCACGCCTGCCACCTGAAAAGCGCGTCGCAGTCCCAAGACGCCTTCGCTGGCCTGAACGCGCCCGCGGCCCGTCTCGCATGCCGAAAGGACGGCCCACTCGACGCCCTGCAGGTTCATGGCCGCGATTTCCTCGGCGGTCAGGATGCCGTCCGCTGTTGCGTCGCCCGACGACGCGCGGGCGTTGGCGCCGGCGAACGCCAAGCCGGCCTGTAGGAAGGGGTTGTCCGGCAGCGTCGATCCGGAGGGGCGTCGCGAGACGATGCCGCGCGTGCCGCTCAGGGTGGGACAGCCGTCGCCGAGAAAGAAACCGTGCGTGGCCAGGTGCAGGATCCGTCGCCCGGGCGCCAGCTGTTTGAACGCGGTATCGCGGGCATCGGTGCCGGTCAGCACGATGGGTTCGGGAGCGTGCGCCGCCGACGTACGCCTCCAAAGTCCAGCGAGGTCTCGCACCTCGCGCAGCGAGTTCGGAAGCGGATCGAACTGGAGCTCTGCCAGCTCCGGACAACGCGCGTCCACCCCGCGGGAGACGAAGCGCGTCTCCGCGGGTGCTACGAGCGCCCCGTCGGTGCGATGGTCATCTTTGATGGTGTCGAAATCGGCGCCGCCGAATGCCAGCACGCCGAGTCCCGGTTGCGTGTCTTCTCGAAACATCAGATCGCGCTCGGCCGTGAGGTAGTGGAACTTCAGGCCGGAGTCGACGAGGTAGCCTTCGTCGTCGTCCGGGAGAGCAGCGTGGGACACGAACTGGAGCGCTCCATCGGGGACGACGAAGACGCGCTTCGCACCGCGCAGAGACGCGTACACGGGGTCCCAAATCCGCTGCCGCAGCGGCAGCGCC
>JBFJHN010000183.1:0-5693 GCA_041613275.1 Candidatus Krumholzibacteriia bacterium
GTGACGTCCAGCTGCGCGGTCCACGTCACCGGTGTGGTAGCCCCGTCGCTGTGCACCACCGGCTGACCCAGCGCGTCGAGGGCGCGCACGGTGGCGCGGTTGACCACCGAGTCGGCCACCGACGTTTGCGCCGACGCGTACGCGGGCACGAGCAGCGCCAGCAGGGTGACGATGCCCCACCGGCGCGCGCCTGCGCACGCCTCACGCCAGGTTGTGCGGGGGTCCACACGCGCGTCCGTGCGCGACGTGTGCGGCCTCCATGCCACCACGATCATCACTCCCTTGAATGCGCCAAAGCGCAGGGGCCGTTCCAGGCCCCCGCGCTTGGAGCAGGGAATCCGCTTCGCCTTGCGGCTCGAGAACCGAGGAACGTCAGTCGATCGTCACCTGGAACTCGATCGTGGTGGACGCCGCTCCTGCCAGCGTTCCGATGCTCACCGTGACGGTGTTGGCCGTGGTGTCGTTCCAATCGGCGTTGTCACCGTCGGCGATGTCGGTGCGCGCGGCCGCGTCCTGCGTGATCGTGCCGCCCACGTACGTCGTGTTGGCCGGCACCGGATCGGTCAGCAAGACGTTCGACGCCGTGCCCGTGCCGGTGTTCGTCACCACGATGGTGTAGGTGAGCGTCGTTCCGGGAGGCTGGTTGCCCGCCGGGCTCACCGTCTTGGTGACGCTGATCGAAGGTGTGGCCACCGTCGTCGTGTTCGTGGCGCTCTCGTTGGAGCCGTCGAAGTCCGAGGTGGCGGTCACCGTGGTGACGTCGACGGTGCCGTCCGGCGTACCGCCCGGGACCGCGATGCACACGATGATGCGCAGCGAGTCGTCGGCGGCCAGGTTGCCGGTGTCCGGCGTGGTGTCGAGATCGTCGTCGTCCAGCAGGACGTCGGTGCCCGCGTCGTATGCGCCGTTGTTGTTGACGTCCTCGTACAACGTGACCGTCCAACCCTGCGAGCTCGAGGTCGTGACGTCGAAGTTATCGGTGCCGTTTCCGAGGTTGGTGATCGTGTGCGGGTAGTAGACGGTCTGGCCGGCCACCGCGCCGCCTGCGTTGTCCGCGGCCGCCTGCACCGCGGCCACCTGGCTCACGGTCGTCGATACCGAGGCGTTGGTGGAGAACGGGTTCGCACCGGAGTCCTCGTAGGTTACGGTGACGGTGTTGGTGATGACGGTGCCAGCGGGCGTGCCCACGGCCTGCGCCACACTGGCCCAAACGACGACGAGCAGCGCCGCCCGTCCCCACGCTTCCATGCGCTTCATCACTGCGATCCTCCTGTCTGTTGCCGCGTACGGCTTCCCTTGCAACGAATTCCCTCTACAAGACCTGGCCGCGACCGTCCAACCGATCGCGTCACGGCGGCGTCGCGCCTCACTGCACGATCACCTTGAACGTGGCGCTCCCCGAGCCGCCGGGCGGCACGGCGTGCGCAAGCTTCCAGCGAATGTGTTTGACCTCGGACGGCGGCGCGTCGACCCACGTGTGCGTGCCGTCGGGGTTGCGGCGCTGTTCGCGCGGCCACGCGCCGTACGCGCTCCCGTCCCGGCTGAAGGTGATCTCCATCCCTTCACCGGCGACGCTCTCGCGCACGACCACGGTGCCTTCGGGTACGGGATCGGTGAGCACGGCTTGGCGCGCGGGCGCATCGCCGAGATTGCGGTAGCGCAGCGTGTACACGAGAACGTCGCCCCGTCGGGCTTCGCGCGCCGGCTCCAAGGTCACGCGCGGCGTACCGTCCAGGGCGATCGTTTCCACCTCCCGCGCCACCTCGACCTGCACGTTCAGGTTCGGCTTGCCCTCGCCCCATGCGAAGCTTGCGGTCGTGACGACTGCGGCCAGCGCGCCGAACAGCGCGCCGAGCGGCCACCCTGCGCACGCTCCGCGCCGGGTTCGTGCCCGCGGAGTTCGTGCAGGATGCCGCTGCTTCGAGCACCTCATTCTTTTCGCCCCTTTCCTGCTTGGTGCGCCGCGTCAATTCACGCGCACCTGGAACGTGACCGTTCCGCCGCTTCCCGCCGCCAGCGACGCGTTGAGCGTCCAACGCACGTGCGTCACCGGCAGGGCGTCGGAGCTGTCGTAGTTCATGCCGTTGTCGTGGCTCCACGTGGGCGTGGTCCCCGCCCCCATCGTGCTGCCGACGACGTAAACGGTGTTCGCGGGCACCGGATCCTCGATGACGACCGCATACGCCGAGTCGACGCCGGCGTTGGTGTACGTCGTCGTGTAGGTGATGACGTCCCCCGGGGTGGCCGTCGCCAGGCTGGCGCTCTTCACCAGCGTCAGGGCAGGACCGGTGATGGTGATGTCGTCGTCGACGCGGTCGAACCCCGCGGGCGCGCTCTCGGGCGCGGCGCGCACTTCGAGCGTGCAGTGAGGCCCGACACCCAGCGGCACGGTGACCTCGGCGAGAAGCGGCAGCACCTCTCCGACGGTGAGAAAGCGATCGACGTCACCGTTGCCGTTGCCGTCGGTCAGCGCGACGTCAACGCCGGGATCGAGCACGGCGTTGCCGTTCACGTCCTCGTACAGCGTCACCGCAGGCGAGCCTGCGCAGCTCCATGCCGTCGAGAAGTCGGCCGTTTCGTTGGCGATTCCCCGGTGGGTCACGGTGTGTGCGAACACCAAGGTGCCGCCCGCCTGCGTCGACGCGGCGCGGTCGGGCTCGATGTCCATGAACTGGAAGACGATGGAGAGATCGCCGCCCCCGGAGCCGGCCATGTTGTCGTCGATCTGCGTCGGGAGGTTGGTCGAGTTGGACGTGGATACATGCACGCCCAGCGAGCCGCCGACCAGGCCCAGCTGCGACCACGGCACGGAGATCTCCAGCTCGTCGCCCGCGGCGTTGCCACCCGTGGCCGTATCCGTGGACAGGAGCGCGCCCAACGAGCCCGCCAGCGTGTGACCATCGGCGAAGCCGCCACCGTCGACCATGGGGTCCCCGCCGGGGTTGGCCGCGACGTAGGCATACACCTCGAGCTCGTACACCTGCGAGTTGCCCCACCAGCTCACCCGCACGACCCTCTCGCCGACCTCCATGAATCCGTCATCGTCGACGTCGACGTAGTAGAAGACGTTGTTGCGGCTGCTCACCGCGTTGAGCCGGCGAACGTAGAGGAACAGGTCGTTCGCATCCCACGTGAAACCGAAGCGCAGCAGATCGCGTCCGGACGATTGCACCGGAAAGTCGCGGTCGGTGCTCGGGGCGTTGGATCCCTGTGGGTCGGTGTTGGAGTTGTCTGGATCGGCCAACACCACGGTCCAGTCGTTCATGTTCCCGTCGATCGTGATGTTGGCGAAGGTGTACGCCTGCAACGGCGCCGGAAGGCACACCACGACGTACGCGCACGCGCCGGCAAGCACGTGCGGCAAGAACGTCCACGCTCGGGGGACGCCACGGCCTTGCACGGGGGGCCTCCGATGCCGTTGCTCGGTTCGCATCGAACGTCTGGGTTGCTCGACGACGCTTCCTCGGCGTGCGCGCCCTTGGTGTTCTTCGACGTCGTGTCACCTACGCAGACGCGTACAGCAATCCACGTACCCCATACGGGATGCGAACGACGTATCACGACGTAGGGGCAAGACGGCGTTTGGAGACGAGTGGAAGACGTCCGGAGACGAGTGGAAGACGTCCGGAGCAGGGAGGCTGTCCGGAGCGTCAGACCTTGACGTCGACGTAGAACGTATCGCGCAGCTTCTCGACGTACTCGCGATACTTTTGCTCGAGGGCACGGGACTCGAGGTAGCGCCGAAGCGGAAGCTCGATCTGTTCGTAGGTCTGGGTCTCGGGCTGCGTGCGTTCGAGCACCTTGAAGATGTAGAAGCCGTTCGGCGTGCTGACGACATCGCTGATGCCGCCGACCTCCACCGAATCGATCGCCGCCTTGAACTGCGGGCGCAGCTCGTCGACGGCCCAGGCGTCCTCGAGAACGCCGCCTTGATCCTTGGTGAGCGGATCGTCGGAGTAGCTGCGCGCGAGGTCCTGGAAGCTCTCGCCGGCGAGAATGCGACGACGAATCTCCAGCGCCCGATTGAGCGCCTCCACCTTGGCGTCCTCGTTCATCGACGTCTTCACCACGATGTGCCGCGCGGTCATGATGTCGCCCTCGCGTGACTCGAGCTTGACGATCATCAGCCCGAACTTGGTCTCGACGATGTCGCTCACCTCGCCGGGCTCGAGCTTGCTGACCGTCTCATCGAAACGCTCGCTGTCGAAGTCTCCGTAGCGGAACTTGCCAAGGAAGCCGCCGTTGCGCGCCGTGGGCCACTCGGACATTTCCTGCGCCACGGCTGCAAAGTCTTCACCTTCGGCGATGCGGCGTGCGGCCAGATTCATGCGTGCGCGCGCCGACTGCAGCTGCTCGTCGTCGACACGCGGCGCAATGAGGATGTCGGCCAAACGCACGGTCTCGGGCGAACGCAGCAGCTCCGGCGGAATCGAGTCGCGCTGCGTCTCGAAGAAATCGCGCACCTGGTCGGCCGTGATGGAGACGCCCCGGCGCACTTCGGTCTGGATCACGCGCGTGGCGAGAATCTGCTTGCGGCGCTGCTCGCGATGCATGTCGCGCACCTCGGCTTCGGTGAAGCCCTGGCGCTCGAGCTCGGCGCGGTACTCCTCTTCGCCTCCGAGCCGCTCTTTGATGGTGCGGATCTGTTCGTCGACCGCTTCGGTGAGCTCGCGTTCACCCACCTCGAAGCCCCGGGTCTTGGCCTGGGCCACGAGCAGCTGGTCGTCGATCATGCTGAAGAGGATGTCGCGGAACAGCGCTTCCTGCTGGTCGGGCGTGAGGTTGCCGAGATTGCGCTGCAGTCGAACGAGGTTCATCTCGCGCAGAACGTCGGAGAGCAGGATGGCTTCGTCGTCGACCTGCGCGACGACGCGGTCGACGCTTTCGCGCTGCGGTGTGGCGGCGCCCGGCGTGGCGCCCGCGCGCGGGGTCGTGGGCTGAGCGCCGCCCGGGGACTGGGCATGCGCCGGCGGTCCGACGGCTGCGGCGAAGACAGCCGCCACCGCGAGGCCGGCCAAGAACGTCGAGCGTCGTCCGTGCGTCACGATTCCACCCGTGCTGGGGACCGGTGCCCGGAGCCGACGCCCCGGGCTTCGGGGTTCAATGTACAAACCCTCAGGGCGTGGGGGAAGTTTCAGACTCCGGTTGGGCCGCATCTCCCGCAGGAGCGGCGGTTCCGGCGGGGGGCGGCGCGGCGCCGTCCTCGGACTCGAGCAGCATTCCAGCGTACGAGCGCGCCACATGGACGGTGGCTTGCCGCTGCAGGTCGGCCATGAGCTCCTTTTCGACGCGCTGCTTCTTCTCCAGGAGCAGCGCCTGGAGGATCTCGTCGCGCGCCACCTCGAACGACAGCGGGTCGGCGGCTTTGCGCCGGCGGACCACCTGCACGATGTGGAACCCGAAGCTCGATGCGATCGGACCGCGCACCTCGTTGGGCGCCATCTCGAACACGGTGGGCTCGAAGGCGGGGTTCATGGCGCCCTTGCCGAGGAAACCGAGATCCCCGCCGGCCGAGGCGCTGGCATCCGTGGAGTGCTTGCGCGCGAGCGCACGGAAGTCGCCGCCCTGGCGGAGCTCCTCGAGAACCGCCTCGGCTTCCTCCGGCGAGTCGAGCACGATATGCCGCAGGTGGATCTCCTGCGTGTACTGATCGATGTTCTGATCGTAGACGGCCCGAATCTCGTCGTTGGTGA
>JBFJHN010000184.1:0-5682 GCA_041613275.1 Candidatus Krumholzibacteriia bacterium
GACCCCGGCGAAGGCCACGCATCTCCGGCCGAACTACTTCATGGAGAACTTCCTGCAGTCGTTGCCGACCATCGCGTCGGACGGACGAATCTACCTGCCGATTCCCGGCTCGACGACGTTTCCCATGATCGCCACGGCCGACATCGCCAAGGCCGCCGCGGATCGGATTCTCGATACGAATTGGGACAAGCGCACCGTGATCGAGCTCGCAGGTCCGGAAGACGTCAGCCACGATGCCGCGGCTGCGAACATTGGCTCCGTGATCGGAAAAGACGTCGAACACATGCAGATCGGCGAGGCCGACTTCCGGGGCGCCATGGCGCAGTTCGGTGTGAGTGACAGCGCGGCCGATTGCTTCTTGGAAATGTATGACGGCTTCACCAAGGGGATCATCGTCCACGAAAGCAGTCCACGGACCACCGGGACGACGTTCGAGAGCTTCGCGAAGAACGTGATCAAGCCGGCGTTGGCTGGGTTGCAGTAAGCACTCGTAAGCGAATTCAGCCCGACGGCCACGCACCTGCTCCATCGAGAGGAAGCGCACGCCCTCGTGCCGATGGACGCTGTGCGCCGAGGCGATGTTCGAACGGCCGAGCGAGGCGACGGTCTTGGCGTGCGTTTCGAAGCGCGCCAGGTTGAGGCATCGAACCCATTCTGCGCCGACTGCGGGCACCGTTCGTCGAGTCCGAGGGGTGTCCGCCCCGCATCCTTCGAGGCTCTTGAAACACCCCCAACGTCCCCGTAAGCTTGACGTACGAGACGAAAACGAAGTCACCGCGATCGCAATGAGAACCCGCCCGGGCTCCCCGTTCACCATGTCTGCGCCCCGCTGCGACGAAGGCGGCACGAGCCATAAGGAATTTCCTCGGATCAGACCGCGTCCACCGGTGGTGCCGCGCGCGCAGCCTTGGCTTTGCGCTCGGCCTGCTGGCGGGAGTGGGCTCGGGCGGGCTCGGCCACGCCAACGCGGAGGTGAACGCTTCGCCCGACGAAGGGCTGTCCTCCGTTCCCGTGCACACGGGCTACCGCGACTTCAACTTCGGGACCGCGGTCTGGAGGCGGCCGACTTCGGAGAAGCCCCAGAGCAAGCTGTGGTGGAACGACGGTGTGTGGTGGGGCTGCCTCTGGGACCCCGGAGTCGGTGCGTATCGCATCCACCGCATGGACGTGGCAACACAGAGCTGGCAGAGCGACGGCCCCAACGCCGACGACCGTACGGGCGCTCTCGTCGACGTCCTGTGGACCGAGCCGGTCCTCTACATTCTCTCACACGTGTTCGACGCCGAGGGTCCGTTCCGGATCCACAGCTACACGTACGACCCAAATTCCCTGACCTACGCGACGCGTCCAGGGTTTCCCGTTGAGACGAACGTCGGCACGGCCAAAGCCGTCACGCTGGCGAAGGACACGACGGGCAAGCTGTGGATCGCTTGGGAAGGCGACGGTGACGTTTGGGTAAACCGCAGCCTCGGAGACGAAACGCTCTGGGGTGAGCCCTTCCGCCTCCCCGTGCAGGGGAACGACACCTCGGGCGATATCAGCACGATCGCGTCTCTGCCCGGACGGATCGGCGTGCTTTGGAGCAATCAGGTCGATCTCAAGATCTACTTCGCCACCCACATCGACGGCGCCAGCGACACGACGTGGGAGCCACGAGAGGAAGCCCTGGCGGACACTTCCGGCGCTGACGTCGTGGACGATCACATCAACATGGCAGTCAGCACGGATGGGACCGTGTACGCGGTCAGCAAGACGGGGCTGCCGAATCCGACCGACCCGCGGATCTTCCTCTTGCGTCGAGACCCAGGCGGTGGCTGGACCCAACACGTCGTGGCGCGTAAAGAGGACGATCACTCGCGCCCGATCGTCGTGCTCGACGACGAGAATCGCCAAGTCTACGTTTTTGCGAAGAGCGATGCGGAAGTCAGCGGTGTCGTGCGAATGAAAGTCTCGGATATGGACAACATCGCGTTCGGCACTGGTCCGGGCACGGTGTTCATGCGCAGCGACGAAGACGACGACATCAACGACCCCACCTCGACGAAGCAGCCTCTGGACGGCAGCATGGACCTCCTCGTGGCGGCGAGCGACGAAGGCACACGGTACTACTTCCACAACACCATCGACCTCCCTGGCGACGGGTCCCCCACGCCGGACATTGCCGTCGTTCCAGCGTCGAACGACTATGGCAGCGTCGTCCTGGGCTCCAATCTGGAACACACCTTCGAGGTTCGGAACGTGGGCCCGCTGAGTCTCGAGATTGCGTCGACCGCGCTCCTCGGAGCCCACCCGGAGCAGTTTGTGACCGTAAGCGGCGGGGGCGCGTTCACGCTGGCGCCGGGTGCGGCGCGCGACATCGTGGTGCGATTCCATCCAATCAGCCTGGGGGCAAAGAGCGCGCTGCTTCGGATCCGAAGCAACGATCCCAACGAGGACCCGGCCGATGTCGCTCTGTTCGGGGACTGCGTCGGTGCGGGGCCCGACATCGCGGTGACACCCAACGCTCATGACTTTGGCCATGTGCCGCACGGGAGGAGCGCAGCCCGGACGTTTCAAATACACAACGAGGGCTCGGCGGAGCTCACGGTGACGTCGATCGCGCTCGTGAGCCAGGGCTCCGGCTCATTCGAAATCATCGGAGGCGCCGGTGGCTTCGCCTTGGACCCGGGTGGAGTTCACGATGTGATCGTGCGCTTCATTCCCGGGATCCTGCGGGCGCAGCGCGGCCATGACATGATTCGCGACGCAGGGGATCCAGTCGAGGATGACACAGGGCGCACCTTCAAAGCGTCCTTCGCTCCATCGGCTTCGAACGCACACGAAGCGACGCTACGCATCGTGAGCGATGATCCGGACGAAAGCCCGCTGGATGTCGTGCTCTCGGGGACGACCGGCACGCGTGCGCCCACGGGCCCGGTTCGGTTCGAGTCGAGCGTGGATGGGGGTTCGTCGCAGTCGACCACGGTTTCCACCACGTCCAGCGTCGTGGCCGTGGACTCCGACTTGTATCTCGCCGCGATCGCAACGAAGAAATACAAGGAGGTCGCGAATGTCACGGGCATGGGGCTGTCCTGGACGCGCGTGCTCGCCCAATGTGGAGGCCGACATCAGACTGGAGTCGAAGTTTGGCTCGGTAGCGGCTCTCCGAGCAGCGGCCCGGTGACCGCAACGTTGGTCGAGGCGCCGGATGGTGCAGCCCTGATCGTCTCGAGGTACTCGGGCGCGGATGTGACGACGTTGGGCAGCATTGTCGGGGCGAACACGCACGGTGTCGCGGGTCCTTGCGACGGCGGCACGGATGCAATCACGTACTCGGTCCCCACAACCACGATGTTCGGCAACGGGGTGCTCTTCACGGCCGTGGCCATGCGCGACAAGCAGCTCACGGTCGACGCCTCATGGGCTCAGCGCGGCTTGGCTCAGGGGGGCAGCGGCGGTGGGACCGCTGGACTGGTCGTGATGGATCAAACCCTCGGCTCACCCGGGAACGTGACGCTCGAGGGCGCGTTCGACGAACCCGTCGACTGGGCCATCATCGCCGTCGAAATCGGCCCCGGCTTCGCTGCCAAACATCATGCTCCCGACTCAGTCCAAGACGTGCAGCTCGTCGTTCATGCGGGCCGCAACGGTCGTGTAGCGCGGATCGAGCTCGCATCGCCGCGCGCGACCTCGCTGCATGCGGTCGTATTCGACGTCCGCGGGAGGTTCGTTCGCGAGCTGTTCGACGGCACGATGCCGGCCGGCCGTATCGAGCTCACCTGGAGCGCCCCACGTGGTGGGACCCAGGTCCCGGCCGGCGTCTACTTCCTGCGCGCCGCGCTGGATGATCGTGTCCTTACCCGAAGAATCCTCCACGTTCGTTGAGCCAATTCCGGCCCTCTCGGAGGGTGAGGACTGAAAAGTGCTATGATGTGGAGCGCAAACAGCATGGGCACCTGGACTGAATCGGTATGAACCCGGTCGTGAGGAACCCATGAACCTGGACAATCGCTTCACGCCGCGAAATTGCAGCGTCAACTCGAACGTTCCCAGCATCCTCATGATTCCTGCCGCAGTTCTCTCGACGCTCGTTGTCCTCATCCTTGCCGTCGCTCCCGCGATCGCCCAGACCGGGAACCAACTCGAACTCCGTAGCATCCCGACCCAGGCCGGGATTGTGAAAAGCGAAGCTCTCGGGATCGCCGCCAGCGGTTCCGAGCCCCTGACCCTCGTCGGCGCCGTGGAAACGACCGGCGGTCAGAGCAAAGCCTCCTGCTGGATACGCGTTTCACAGCAATGGACGGCTCACGAGCTGCCCGGACTCGACCCGAACGGCAATAGCTGGGGCCTCGCCGTCGTACATGTGCCCTGGACCGGGGGCGAACACACCATCGTCGCCGGTTCCGCGGACAACACACAGGGCACGCGCCAACCGATGACCTGGTCCAACGTGACCAATCAACCGTGGACCGGTCACGCGCTCCCGACGCTCAACGGGGGCGACGGCGAGGCGCGTGGGCTTTTCTTGCCCGACGGCACGCCGGTGCGCGCACTTTATTGTGGATGGGCCGGTGAAACGCCACCGATGTCCGCCAAGGGCGCGCCGCGTGCTGCCGCGATGAAGGTCGCGGTGCCGGTCATCTGGGAGACGACGTCTACCGGCGAGCGCGTCATGAAGCCCGAGTACGGGGTGGGGCTCGCAGGCCACGCCAATGACATCTGCTCGACGGGAGTCGACAGCTTCATCGCCGTCGGTGGTGGGGAAACCGCCAGTGGCTCGTGGCGACCGCAGGTGTGGATGTCGGTCGACGACGGTCAGAGCTGGCAGAACACCGAGCTGCCGCTGCCGCCGGCCATGGACCGCGGCGAAGCCAACGCCTGCGGCAGCCATGAGCTCGGCCACATCCTCTTGGTTTCCGGATATGGCGAGTCGAGCAGCGGCGCCCGCGTGCCGCTTCTCTGGGAGATCGACCTCGATGGCACCAGGCCCACTTGGATCGTTCATGAGCTGCCGCTGCCCGCCGGCAAGGAGGGCGGACAAAACAACTACGTCCACAAACTTCCTGGTCGCGTGAAGTATGCCGGTGCGGTCGTACAAAACGGTGCCGCGGAGCTGGCATTGTGGACGGATGATCCCACGGGTTGGATCGTAGAGGGGCCTGCCGACTATCTCGTCAACCCCGAGGCGGGCACACCGATCTCGGCAGCGGGCTTCGACGCATTGGGCCGCATCGCCGTGACGGCCCAGCCGCCGGAGCCAGTCGCGTTTGCCACGAGTGCTACCCAACCCGACACCTTGGCGGCCGTACTCATTCCCTCTCCACCCACGAGCGTTGCGCCCGTCCCCGCACCGCGGAAGCTCATTGCTTTGACCGCATCACCAAACCCGTTCAACCCGCTCGTGCGCATCGTCTACACGCTCCCACGCGACGGCCGCGTCACGGTGAAGATCAAAGATGCCGCGGGCCGGCTGGTGAAAACTCTCGATGAAAGGTACGCGTCCGTGGGCATCGAGCACACGATCGACTGGGATGGAACCCCACAGTCCGGCAACCGCACGATTTCAGGCGTGTATTTCGTTCGCGTGGTGACGGGCTACGAGATCGCAACCGCGAAAATCGTGCTCGTCAAGTAAAGCGCTTCACCGTTCGATCCCTCCAGAGGGTCAACGGCGAGGATCTCGCCAGCGCCCGCAGCGAGGGC